>JACIWU010000100.1 GCA_014360805.1 Chloroflexota bacterium | reverse complement strand
GGCGCGGCGGCTTCGCCGCTTGTCGGCCTGGCTCGCTGCGCTCGCGGCGGCCGAACAAGCGGTTGGAGATGACGCTGGCGTCGGCGCTCCGCGCCTCCGCTGCGCGCATCTCAACCGCCGCGCCGTTGGGCGGCCTCATGGTCGCAGGAGTGAGTCAGATGCAGTCGTACAGTCAGGGCTTCGCCCGAGTCTATAATTTGAGATGGTCTGGTTTTGCTAGGCAAGTTGCTCCGCTTATCCTCAATTTCTATGCCGCCACACCGATTGGACATAAGGACAAGACCGTCCTTGATCTCTGTTGCGGCGCCGGACATCTTGCGGTCTATTTTCTGGAGAAGGAGTATCGCGTCGTTGGACTTGATCTATCGGAACACATGCTCGATTATGCTCGTGACAATGCCCGCCACTATATCGACTCTGGGCAGGCCACTTTTGTCCAGGGTGATGCGAGCAACTTCACGTTCGATGAGCGCTTTGGTTTGGTCGTTTCTACCTATGATGCCCTCAATCATCTCGAAAACGAACAGGCATTATACAGATGTTTCCAATGCGTCTCTGCCGTCAGTGATGGTTACTTTATCTTTGACCTCAACACACGAAGCGGGTTAAGACGTTGGAACAACGTGCATGTTGACGAAAGCGACGAAGATGCGGTGATCATCAGTCACGGCATGTACGATGGTAAGAGCGATAAGGCGTGGACAAGAATAAGCGGATTTGTTCGCTTGCCCAACGGACTATATGAGCGCTTTGAAGAGATTGTCTTCAACACCGTCTTTGAGATGAAAAAGGTAAGCGATCTCTTACACAGTGCTGGTTGGAAGAACGCTTACTTTGCCAAGATTCAAGACTTGAAGACAGCCCTCGATGAGCCTGAAAAGGAAGGGCGTGTCTTTGTCGTTGCGAGCAAGTAGTGGTGTTACAAGAATGGCCGCCCAACCTGCGCTTTCAGCCGACCGCTTCGCTCGCTGCGCTCGCTTCGCGGCGGCTTCGCCGCTTGTCGGCCTGGCTCGCTGCGCTCCACATGCAGTTGAGCCCAACCATCGGCAGGCCGGCGCCCACGCGCAGAGACCACGCCCATGACCCGCTATCTGTGGTGTGGGCGTTCCTGTTTCCTATCGCGCTGATCCTGCGCTACGCAGTCCGCAGTTCGCGTCCGCTCACCCGTCCTTCCGCGCCCAGTCATACGGAATCTCCGGCGAGTGCGCGGGAAAGCGGTACTCGTCGGGCTGCTCGTAGTTGTACAGCCGATCGGGGACATTCACGATGAGCGTCATCTCGGTGCTGATGCCCTTGAACCCGTGCAGCACCCCGGGCGGGATGGTCAGCAGCGTGGGGTTCTGCTCGCCGATGAAGAACTCGTTGACCTCGCCCCGGGTGGGCGAACCCTCGCGGTTGTCGTACAGCACCACCTTCGCCATCCCCTTGACGCAGATGAAGTGGTCGGTCTGCAACTTGTGATAGTGCCAACCCTTCACCACGCCCGGGTACACGGCGGTAATGTACACCTGGCCGAACCGCTCAAACTCCTCCCAGTCCGAGCGGAACATCTCCATCAGGTAGCCCCGCTCGTCGGGAATCAGCCGCAGTTTTCGGGTCTTCACGCCGTCTATCATCGTCTTCCTCCGCGAATCTGTTGTGGATTCACCGCCGCGCGACGAAGATCATCTTCTCCGAAAGCGCGTCATACGGCTCCAGGTCGGTGGAACCGTACACGGCCTCCACGGCGAACCCCGCGCGCTCCAGCAGCAACTGCATCTCAAACCGGAACACGTAGCGCAACTCGGTGTGGAGCGTGCTTCGCCTCACCGCGCCATCGGCCCCCACCTCGTCGTAGATGAGCGTCAGGTACTGCATCTGGCGGGCGTGGTCAAACCGCATGGAGGTGAACTTCTGCACCGTGCGACCGGTGGCCGCGTCGCGCAACTCGCCCTGGAGCGACAACGTCTCGCCCGCTGGTATCAGCAGCAGCGCCAGCGGCGACGCCACGTCCACGACGAGCCGCCCGCCCGGGGCCAGGTGGCGAAAGGCGCTCCCCAGCGCGGCCAGTTGGTCGGCCTGCGTCGTCATGTGCAGGAACGTGTTCAGCGGGCACAGGGCCAGCGCGAACTCGCGGCCCAACGCCAGACGCCGCATGTCGGCCTGGATGACCTGGACTCGCGCCGACACCTCCGGCGGCTCCTGCGACAGTTTGGCGCGCAGCGCCGCCAGCATGGCCGGCGAGATGTCCACCGCCGCCACCTCGTGCCCGTCCCGCGCCAGGGGCAGCGCGATGCGTCCGGTGCCGCACCCCAACTCCAGGATGGGCGAGCCGGCCTGCGCGGCGAACTGCCGGTACATCTCCACGTCCTCGCGCACGGAGGCGTGATCCAGGTCGTAGAACCGCGCCAGGTCGTCAAAGAAGTGTGTCATGTTTCCTCGCAGAAGGCCTTTAGCCCCCAGCCTCTAGCCTTTAGCCATTAGCCATTAGCCTTTAGCCCTTACCTTTCGCACATCGCCTTGCCCGGAAATGTCTGGCTAACGGCCATTGGCCAACGGCTACTTCAAATCCTCCGGGGTGAACCGTCCCGGGAGCAGGTCGGGCAGATGGTAGGTGCGGCTGTTGCCCGCGGCGTCGGCCACGATGATCCGCATGTTGGGGCCGAACTCGGCCAGCACCTGGCGGCACGCGCCGCAGGGCATCACCCCATTGCCTGTAACCACGGCGATGGCCTCAAACTCGCGCTCGCCCGCGGCCACGGCGTTGAACGCGGCCACCCGTTCGGCGCACACCGACAGGCCGTAGGAAGCGTTCTCCACGTTGGCGCCGGTGAACACGCGCCCCGACCGCGTGAGGAGCGCCGCCCCCACGCGGAATTGGGAATAGGGCGCGTAAGCGTGCTCCCGCGCCTCCCGCGCCGCCTGCACCAAATCCTTGTCATCCACGATAGGCTCACCCCTGAACATCGGTTTCGCTCGGCGCGCTCTCATCTGCCTGGGGCGCGCCCCGCACGACGCGCACCTTGCGGATGCGCCGCCCCGCGACCGACAGCACGGTGATCGTCAAATCGTCCAGGCGAATCTCATCGCCGACAGCGGCCACCCGCCCCAGTTGCGTGTAGATGAACCCGCCCAGGGTGTCCCCGCCCGTGTCGGGCAGATCGGCGTTGAGCAGGTCGTTCACGTCGTCCAGTTGCACGCCCGCGTCAAAGATGAACTCGTTGTCGCTCACGCGCTCCACCGTCGGCTCTTCCGCATCGTACTCGTCCTGGATTTCGCCCACGATCTCTTCCAGCAGGTCTTCCACGGTTACCAGCCCCGCGACCCCCCCGTACTCGTCCACCACGATGGCCATGTGCACCCTGCGCGCCTGCAACTCCCGCAGCAGGTCGTCCACCTTCTTCGTCTCCGGCACGAAATAGGCGGGACGGACGATGCGGGGCAGAGGAACGTCAAGTTTGCCCTCCTTCAGGTACACGAGCAAATCCTTCGCGTACAGCAGGCCGATGATGTTGTCAATGGTGCCCTGATACACGGGGATGCGGGAGTGCCCTTCCTTCATCACCACATCCAGGGCCTGCATGAGGGGCGTGTCGGCCTCCACGGCCACGATGTCTATGCGGGGCACCATGACTTCGCGCGCCAGCGTGTCGGCGAACTCAAAGATGGAGTAGATCATCTCCTTCTCGTCTTCCTCTATCACGCCGCCCTCTTGGCCCGCGTCCACCATTGCCATGATCTCGTCCTGCGTAACGAAGGGCATGTTGCTCGGCGCTTGCGCCCCCAGCGCCGCCGAGATTTTGTTGGTCAGGAAGACGAGCGCGCTCACCAGCGGCGAGAAGATGTGCGCCAGCAGGTCTACGGGCCGCGCCACGGCGAAGGCGATGCGCTCCGAATGGCGCAGCGCCAGGTTCTTCGGCACGAGTTCGCCGAACAGAAGCATGATGAGAGCGAGCACCAACGTGATGAGGAACGTTGCGATGCCCTCGGCGTTGGCCTGGACGAAGGGCACGGGAATCGCCGCCAGCGCCTGGCCGAAGGGGCGGGACAGGCTTGTCGCAGCCGTGGCCGCGGCCAGAAACCCCACCAGCGTAACGCCTACCTGGATGGTGGCCAGCAGGCGGCTGGACTCGGTGGCGAGGCGCTCCACCACCTGCGCCGTTCGGTTGCCCTCTTCCACCTTGTGGCGCAGCCGCACTTTGTTGAGCGTAACGACCGCCATCTCCGAGGCGGCGAAGAACGCGTTGATGGCAATCAGCACCGCCAGCAAAATCAACTCCCGAACTGCCGAACTGCTCACTTGCCAGACTCCTGTCCACCAGCACCGGCCGGCGCATCGGAGGGCCGCTCCGAGTCCTGCGGGCCGGCTTCCGACTGCGTTTTGCGCACGCGCGCGGGCACGCCGTAGGCCACCGCGCCGGGCGGGACATCGCGGGTAACCACCGAGCCGGCGCCCGTCTTCGCGCCCTTGCCGATGCGCACTGGCGCGACGAGCATGGTGTCGCTCCCGATGAACGCGCCATCCTCAATAATCGTCTTGTGCTTGCGTTCCCCGTCAAAGTTGCAGGTGATGGTCCCTGCGCCGATGTTCACGTTGGCCCCCACCTCGGCGTCGCCCAGGTAACTGAAGTGCCCCATCTTGGTCTCAGGCCCCAAGTAGGAGTTCTTGACCTCGCCGAAGTTCCCCATGTGCACGCCGCGCGCCAGGTGCGCGCCCTTGCGCAGGTGGGCGAACGGGCCGATGTCCACGCAGTCCTCCAGCACCGCCTCTTCCACCACCGAGGCCTCCACCTTGCAGTCGTCGCCGATGATGGAGTCGCGCACGATGGTGTTCGGCCCGATGTGGCAGCGGGAGCCGATGCGGGTCTTGCCCTGTAGGTGGGTATTGGGGTAGAGGATCGTATCGGGGGCGATCTGCACGTCGGCGTCCACGTAAGTGCTCAGCGGGTCCACGAAGGTAACGCCGGCGAGCATGTGGCGCTGGGCGATTCGGCGTCGCACAATCGCCTCGGCGCGCGCCAGGTGGGTGCGGTCGTTGATGCCCAGCATCTGGTCGGCATCGTCCGTGCTCACGGCTTCCACGCGCCGCCCCTGCGCCACCGCCATCGCCACCAGGTCGGTCAGGAAGAATTCGCCTTTGGGGCTTTTGTGCAGTTTTGCGACGTTGTCCCACAGCCAGTCGCTTTGGAAGCAATAGACTCCGCAATTCAACTCGCGGATGCGCTTCTGCTCGGGCGTCGCCACCGAGTCCTCCACGATGCCCACCACGCGCCCGTCTCCATCGCGGAGGATGCGCCCAAACCCCATCGGGTCATCGGCCAGCAGGGTCAGGAGGGTAAGCGTCGCGCCGGTATCCTCATGGGTAGCGGCCAGGCGGCGGAGTGTTTCCGGTTGCAGGAGCGGCATGTCGCCGTAGTACACGAGCGTGGTTCCCTGGCGCCCGCGAAGCAGGGGCGCGGCCTGCGCAACGGCGTGGCCGGTGCCCAGCGGCTCGGGCTGCGGCGCGTACAGCACGCCATCGCCCACGACGGCGCGCACCTGGTCGGCCCCATGCCCCACGACAAGGACGATGGCCTCGGCCCCCAGCGCGCGGGCGGTCTCCACGCCGTACAGCACCATGGGCCGCCCCGCGAGGGGATGCAGCACCTTGGGCAGGGCCGACTTCATGCGCGTCCCCAGGCCGGCGGCCAGAATCACCACCGATAGACTCATGTGCGCACCTCACGCGGATTTGCGGAAAGGGAGGACGGGACGGAAGCGATGCGGGCGAACGTCAAGAACAAAGATGACCCAAACCGCAGCCCCACGTTCCTTGTGGGCCTGGGCCGGGCCACCGTGTCAGAGACTGTCCTTGAATGTTTTGAGTTGTCGCCAAACGAAATCTCGTCCATCAAGAGAACGGCGGAGTCGTACCTCAGATGCCCGCAAAGCCGGAATAGTCTGGCTGGGGCGGAAGGATTCGAACCTTCGAATCGCGGCTCCAAAGGCCGCTGCCTTTCCGCTTGGCGACGCCCCAGCGGCCGCACTCATTATAGCACAGCCGCTTTTCTTTATGCAAACGCGGCGCGCCTATCGGCGGGGCAGGGCGCAGGGCAGGTTTCCGTACCTGTCCCCGGCCCCTTGACACGCCCTTCCATTCAGGTGCGACGCACTTCGGAAGTGCGTCGCACCTGATACCTGCCCCTGGCCTGCGGCGGCTATGGGAAGCCGCCCTACGTGTTTGGGCATTGTGCCACCACGAGCGTAGGGCAGGTTTCCACACCTGCCGCGGCCTTCGTGTCTTGTGTTTTTGCGTGAGAATCATGTTTCACACAAAGGCACAGAGGCACAAAGGGAAAAAGACACGGAAAATCCTCTGTGACTTCGTGTCTTTGCGCGAGCCTTGGCGGCTATGGAAAGCCGCCCTACGTGTTGAGGCCGTCAGCGGGGCGGCCTCCGCCTGCGCAAAAGGCCCCGACTTTGCGCCGGGGCCTGGCATTGCGTCCGGGGCGGTCAGATTTCCCGCCGCCCTTCCAGCGCCCGCAGCAGCGTGATCTCGTCGGCGTACTCCAGGTCGCCTCCCATGGGCAGCCCGCGGGCCAGGCGCGTGGCGCGCACGCCCAGCGGCGCCAGAAGCCGCGCCAGGTACATGGCCGTGGCCTCGCCCTCCATATTGGGGTTCGTGGCGACGATGACCTCGCGCACACCGCCCTGCCGCACGCGCTCCAGGAGCGACTCTATCTTCAAGTCCTCGGGCCCCACGCCGTCCACCGGCGAAATCACCCCGTGCAGCACGTGATAGACCCCGCGAAACTCCCGCGTCCGCTCCACGGCGACGACATCCAGCGGCTCCTCCACCACGCAGATGAGGCCGTGGTCGCGGGTCTCGTCGGCGCAGACCGGGCACGGCGAGGTCTCGCTGATGTTGTGGCAAACCTGGCAGAATGTGATGCGCTCGCGGAGTTGTTGCAACGCCTCGGCCAGTTGCTGCGCCTGTTCCTTCGGGGCGCGCAACAGGAAGAACGCGAGCCGCGAAGCCGTCTTGGGCCCGATCCCGGGCAGGCGGCTGAATTCCTCTATCAGCCGTTCTA
This sequence comes from Chloroflexota bacterium, assembly GCA_014360805.1. Taxonomy (NCBI): domain Bacteria; kingdom Bacillati; phylum Chloroflexota; species Chloroflexota bacterium. The sequence continues at coordinate 2,321 of JACIWU010000100.1, read as the reverse complement.
CGGGTTCGGGTAGAACGCGCGAACCCATGCAACCCTCCCCATGCCGAAAGGCGGCGGGTCTACATCAGCCCTGGAACGGACATCCCGCCGGTAACTGCACCGAGCCGCTGGGCTGCCAGGTCGCGGGCCTGCTCCTGGGCGCTCTTGAAGGCGGCCATGAGCATGTCCTGGAGCATTTCCACATCGTCTGGGTCCACCGCTTCGGGCTTGATGGTCAGCGAAACCAGTTCCTGGTGGCCGTTCATGACGACCGTAACGACGCCGCCGCCGACCGTGGCGGTAACCGTCTCATCCTTCAGCGACTCCTGGATTTTGGCCATTTCCTCTTGCATGCGCTGGAGTTGCTGCAAGAGGCCGCCCATGCCGCCCCCGCCTCCGGACGGCGCTCTCCATCCCCCTTTTCCCTTGCTCACGACGTTTCCTCCCCAACGGATGATGATTCCTCGGGCGCGATGGGCTTCGCCACCGCGCCCAAGTTATTGGCCGCGTACTCCACAAGCGGATCCGCCGCCTCGCGCACGGCAGCGTCGGGCGTGGCCGGCGTCGGCGCCTTGCGATTTGCGCCCGCGCGCGCCGCTTCCGCCGCCGCTTTCAGTTCCTGCGGCGACACCACAACCCCGCGGATGGCGCAGCGCGGCACTCCCAGCGCCTCGGCCAGCGCCTTCTCCACCAACGCCTTGGGCGCATCCTCGCTGATCTTCTTCCGATGGAACTCGGATGGGAAACCGATGACAATCACGTCCCCGTCCACGCTCATGGGCACGCCGGAGCGCAGCAGGGCCTGCGCCGACAGGGCCTGCGTCCGCGGATTGCAATTGCGAAGATTCTCCACAAAGTCGTTCCAGCGCCATTGCACGGCGTCCAAATCCACGACCCCCGCGCTTGCCGCCGGTGGCGTCGCGGGCGCGCCCGCTGCTGCTTCCACCATCGTCGGCTCTTCGCGCTTTGCCTGCGGGCCTACCACCGGTTGCGGCTTGGGCGCCTCACGCGGCGCCGCGGGGCGCGTTGTGGATGTCGGCGCGGGCGCGGCTTGCGACGCTTGCGCGGGCCGGGCCTCAGGCTTGAGGATGGCCTCGGTCAGCGCCAGTTCCAGCGGCAACTGGGGCAGGATGTTGCCCTTGATCTCCAAACTCGCCTGGGTGAGCAGGCGCGACAGGCGAAGCAGATCGTCCACGCGCAACGCCTCGGCCTGGGCGCGCATGCGGCTCTCGGCCTGGGCGCTCGCTGCGGTCAGGGCGGGGGGATTGCCCGCCTTCACCTGCAACAGATCCCGTGCGTAGTCCAGCAGTTCGGCGGTCAACTGGCGCGGATCCAGCCCTTGATCCACCAACTGCGCCACAATCCCCAGCGCCGCTTTGAGGTCGTCGTGAATCACGGCGTCCACCAGGTCGGCGAGAGGCTCCACCGACACCGCGCCCAGCATCGCCTGCACTTGTTCGCGCGTGATGGAGTCGCTCCCGTAGGCCGAGAGTTGATCCAGTAGCGAGATCGCGTCGCGCATGCTGCCGGTGGCGCTCCGGGCGATGAGTTCCAGCGCCGCCTGCTCCGCGTGGATTCCCTCCGTGTCCGCGATGAGCCTGAGCCGCTGGGTGATGAGGTCCAGGGGGATGCGGCGGAAGTCAAAACGCTGGCACCGCGAGATGATGGTGGGGGGCAACTTGTGCACCTCGGTGGTGGCCAGGATGAAAATGACATGGGCGGGGGGTTCCTCCAGCGTCTTGAGGAGCGCGTTGAACGCCTCGGGCGTGAGCATGTGCACTTCGTCAATGATGTACACCTTGTACCGCGCCACGTTGGGCGAGAAGTTCACCTGTTCGCGCAGGGTGCGCACCTCGTCAATGCCGCGGTTGGAGGCGCCGTCAATCTCAATGAGGTCAATCAGCCGTCCCTCGTTGAGGGCCTGGCAGACGGCGCACCGGTTGCAGGGCTTGGGGCCGTCCTCGGCCAGGCAGTTCACGGCCTTGGCCAAGAGGCGGGCCATGGTCGTCTTGCCCGTGCCGCGCGGCCCTGCGAACAGGTAGGCGTGGGCGATGCGCCCTTGCGCCAGCGCGCTGGTGAGCGTGCGCACCACGTGCTCCTGGCCCACCACTTCGTCAAACGTCTGGGATCGCCATTTGCGGTACAGTGCTTGCGCCACGTTTTCCCTCCCGCGTGTAGTGTAGCATTGTTGCGAGATTTGCGCAAGGTGGCCGCAGCGGCGTTCGGAGCCCGCGCGGGGCGCAAAGACCGCAGCCGCGTGTGCCCGCGCGCGGTGGCGGCGTCCCCTCTCCCGCTGGGAGAGGGCCAGGGTGAGGGGCGGTTGGATCGCGAAGGACACGAAA
>JACIWU010000099.1 GCA_014360805.1 Chloroflexota bacterium | reverse complement strand
CAACGCATGCGTTGCCCCCTACACGCGAACACGCCCACCCCCGCGCCCACGCCACCCCCTTCTCTCCCCGCAGGCGGGGAGAGAAGGGGGACAGGGGGATGTGAGGGGTTCACCCCTGCAGGCGCATGTCCGCCTGTAGGGGCAACCCGCGGGTCGCCCCTATGCCCCCGCGCGGGCGCGACGACACACCGCTACTGCCCACCCTCCACGGCCAGGAGCCGGTCCCGCTGCTCGGCGGTGGACACCCGAACCTGGCCCAGGTCGCGGGTCTCACCGCCCGCCACACGCACGGGCACCTCGGTGCCCTGAGCCAGGTAGCCGATCACCAGCGTCTGGTTGCCCGCGGGCACGCCTTGAATCTCAAAGTATCCACTCGCGTCGGTCTCCGCAGACAGATTGGTCCCCAGCACGAAGACCTCGGCCGACAGCGGCTGGCCCGTCTCGTCCACCACCACACCTTTGACGCCGCCCACCCCGGCGACACGGGCAAACGCCCCGCTCCGCGCCAGGTTGAGCATGCCAAAGACCAGCGCCAGCGCCGCCAGAACGGCGATGGCGATCCACGCCCGCCTCCGCCGCGCCGAGGGATCCGGCAGGCGCTCGGGCATCCCATCTTTGTATTCATCAAGGGACGGCGACCGCTCCATCTCGCTACTCCTCGCACCCTGGCGTCTTCACCGCCAGGTCGTCCAGCACAATGCTAGAGCCTGCGTTAGAGGCCACGCCCACGGCTCCCTCGGTGTACAGATTCTTGGGGTCTGTGGCCTCCATGATCTTCTTGCCGTTCATGCTGGCCACAAAGGTATTCCCCTGCACCGACACCGTCAGGTTCGCAGGGTTGTCCCAGCCGCTGTTGGCAGGGATGACCATCTTGCCCGGAGGATTCAGCACCACCTGCTTGCCGCCAACCCAATAACTGAAGTACATCGTTACCGGCTCGTTGGGCCTGCGCCGCTCAAACTCAAACATGTACCCGTTCAGGCGGTTCTTCGCATCGGTGCTGGCCCGAAACATCACGCCATAGCCGTTCCATGCGCTGCTCTGATTGGCCAGGCGAATGCCGCTCAACGAAATGTTGTAGTCGCTCCCCGAATAGCCGGTGAGCAGCATCGCGCCCGAACGCGGGCTGATGAGTTTCCCGTCCTTCACCTTCCACGAACCGAACTTGCCCCAGAAGGAATTCTTAATCTCAATCCAACTGGGGATTTCGCGGCCAAAATCGGAGTGGTAGTACGTCTTGCAACTCACCTCTCCGCCCAGGGCCTTCACCACAGCGGCGTACACGTCGCCCACCGAGATGCCCATCGCGCCAAGCGCCAGCACGACCACCAGCGCGATGAGGCCCAGGAGCACCGCGTACTCCACGATGCCCTGGCCTTCGCGTCTGGCTACACGGAAACAACCCATAGTGTCCCCTCCTTCTACACTTCCTACAACAAACCGTTACCCGATTCGCAAGGGACTTGCCGGATGGCGCTCTGCCCGCGCCTGGCGTTGGCGAATGCGGCGCTGCACCCGTTCCCAGGCGGCGGTTGGGCTGGCAGGGCCGCGCGTTCGGTGCTCTTCGGTACTCAAGGTGAAGGCCAGGTCCTCTAGCAAAGCCCCAAGCGGGCTTTCCGGCGCGTCAAGGACGGGGGGGACGCCGGTGTTGATGGCTCTGACGATCGGGTCTGGCGCAAAGGGGATGATGAGGCTCGTCGGATGCTTCAGAAAACCCTCCATCTCCTTGCGGGCCAGTCCCCCGCGTTCAAAGGTCCAGTTCAGAATCAGGTAGATTCTGTCTTTACCATATTCCAGTGTTTCAAAAACGTCAAGGGTGCGTGCCGTAACATAGGCCGAGGCCAGGTCGGGCGTCATGAGGAGAACGATGCGATGCGCGGTGTCCAGCCCCGCCACGGTGGTGGTGCTAAGGTCGTGGGGCAAATCCAACACCACATACGCGTACCGCGACTTGAGCAGCCGAACAACCTGCGCCACATGCTCGGCCGAGACCGCCTCGGCATGCTGCGGCCCCTTGGGAGCCGCCAGGACGCGCACGCCGCTGGGATGCTCCAGCAGGGTGCGTTCCACCAAGTCGGCGTCCAATTCCGCCACGGGGATGCGCGCCAGGCCGGCCCAGGTGCGATGCAGGGGGAGGTTGAACAGGAGCGCGCTGTGCCCGGCCGTCAGCGCCAAATCCACCAACGCCACCGGCTGGCCCCAAATCTGCGCCAGCCCCGCCGCCAGGTTCGCCGCAATCGTGGACACGCCACACCCGCCGCGCAACGAGAAGACCGCGATGACCGTGCCCTGGACGGCCTCCGCCCCCACCGCAGGCCCCGCAAACCGCCGCAGCAGCGCCTTCACGCGCGCTACCAGTTCCGCCGCGTCAAAGGGCTTCGCCAGATAGTCCGCGGCTCCGGCCGTGAATGCCTTGATCTTCCCCTCCACGGTGTCGTCGGCGGTCAGCATGAGAACGGGCAACAGCGGGGCATCGGTCCGCGACTTCAGGCGGCGCAGGACCTCGTACCCGTCCATGCCGGGCAGCATCACGTCCAGGATGATCAAGTCCGGCCGAACGGACTCCACCTGCGCCAGGGCTTCCTGCCCGTCGCGGGCGGTGAAGACATCATATCCGGCGCCCGCCAGCGTCTTGGAGACGATCTTGAGCGTGATGGGATCGTCATCTACCGCTAGAATGCGCATCCCTTTGGTTCTCCTTATTGCAGTGGTTGGGTGGTTTGCTATCAGACGAACACCGAAAGTATAATCCAAGCATTACGGAGGTCAAATGCCCCAGAGCCGCCGGCGAACCGTGTGCAATCGCCAACAGGAGGTACATGACATGGCACTGAAAACCGGCAAAGAATACGTTGCCTCGGTGGAGAACCTCGGCCTGGAGGCCCACATCCTGGGCGAGAAGGCCGACGACCTGACCCGCCATCCCCTCGTCGCCCCGTCGCTCCGCGCCGTCGCCGTTACCTACGACTGCGCCCACGACGCCGCGACCCGTCCCCTGTTCCGCGCCTATTCGCCGCTCATCGGCGACGAGGTCAACCGCTTCACCCACCTGCACCAGAGCACCCAGGACCTCATGGACAAGGTACGAATGCAGCGCCACTGCGGCAACCTCACCGCCTGCTGCTTCCAGCGGTGCGTGGGCATGGACGCCGCCAATGCCGTCTTCAGCGTAACCTACGAGTGCGATCAGGCTCACGGCACCGACTATCACCAGCGGTTCCGCGAGTACTGGAGCCACGTCCAGCGCCACGACCTGGTGGTGGACGGCGCGATGACCGACCCCAAAGGCGACCGCAGCAAGCGCCCCTCGGAGCAGGCAGACCCCGACCTGTACCTGCGCGTGGTAGAGCGTCGCCGCGACGGCGTCGTGGTGCGCGGCGCCAAGTTCCACCAGACCGGCATGATCAACTCGCACGAGATCATCGTCATGCCCACGGCCGCCATGAGGCCAGGCGAGGAGGATTGGGCCATCTGCTTCGCCCTGCCCACCAACACGAAGGGCATCCACTACATCTACGGCCGCCAGGCCAGCGACACCCGCAAGTTGGAGGGAACGCTGGACGTGGGCAACCCCACCTTCGGCGGGCAGGAGGTGCTCACCGTCTTTGAGGACGTGTTCGTGCCCAACGAGCGCATCTTCCTGAACGGCGAGGTGGACCAGAGCGGCAAATTGGTGGAGCGGTTCGCCGCCTACCACCGCCAGAGTTACGGCGGCTGCAAGGTGGGCGTGGGCGACGTGCTCATCGGCGCGACGGCCCTCATCGCGCGCATGAACGGCGTAGCCGCCGCATCCCACGTTCGCGACAAAATCGTGGAGATGATCCACCTGAACGAGACGCTCTTCGCCTGCGGCATCGCCTGCTCCACCCTGGGCCATCCCACGGCCGCGGGGAACTACGAGGTGGACCTGCTGCTGGCCAACGTGTGCAAACTGAACGTAACGCGGTTCCCCTACGAGATGGCGCGCCTCGCCACCGACATCGCCGGCGGCCTGCTCGGCACGCTGCCGTCGGCGCGAGATTTGGAGGACCATGTCGCGGGCCCCTACATCCGCAAGTACCTGGCCGCTGCCGAGGGCGTGGACCCGGTGGACCGCGTCAAGGTCCTGCGCCTCATTGAGAACCTGGTGGCAGGCGCGGGTGCTGTCGCATACCTGATAGAATCCATGCACGGCGCGGGGTCGCCCATGGCCCAGCGCATCATGCTGGCCCGCCAGGGCGACCTGGACGGCAAGATCGCCCTCGCCAAGCGGCTGCTGAACATCGGGTGAGACCCCGACCACTCCACAAGCCACGCCTATGCCCGGCCTCGACGCCGGGCTTTTTCACGCGCGGAACCAGAATTTGACACACAGTCAGACTTTGGATATAATGAGATTAATCATATATTAGACTAGACATATACAGGACAGTACAAACATAGGAGCGAGCGATGTCTCTAGAACATGCAATTCTGGGCTTCCTGACCTACCGTCCTATGTCTGGCTACGACCTCAAGAAAATCTTTGACACGTCGGTGCGCCATTTTTGGCCGGCAGACCAGGCTCAAATCTACCGCACCCTAAACCGGCTCAGCGAGAAAGGCTGGGCGGACGTAGAGGTCGTAGAGCAGGAAGACCGGCCTGACCGCAAAGTGTATCACATCACCGAGGCAGGCCGAGAGGAACTGCGCCAATGGCTCACAACCCCCCTGCCCATGGCCCAGAGCCGCAGCGCCCCAATGATCCAGGTCTTCTTCGCCGGCCAACTGCCGGACGAGGAAGTGATCGCCATGTTTGAGCGGGCGGCCGAGCACATGCGGATGCTGCTGCAACAATATGACCGAATTCCCGAGCGCATTGACGCCTATGCGGACTATGTCAGGTCCCCTCGTGAGTTCTTCTTCTGGATGCTGACATTGGAAATCGGCAAGATGACAGCCCGCACCAACCTAGAGTGGATTGAGAGCATCATCCAACGAATTCGCAACGGGGACATCCCCAAAGAATACCTTTCAGGAGAGACATGATGGTAAAGCAACTTCCTCTGCGGCAGCGCATTCGCAAGGCGCTGGTGATTCTGGCGTTCCTTTCGTTTCCGATAACACTCAACTACCTGTCGCCCTACCTCGTCATTGAGGGCGCGATGAACGGCGTCGTCAATGGCAGCCTCATCATGTTCGGGCTGATGTTTGTGTCGTCGCTCTTCGTGGGACGGCTTTGGTGCGGCTGGGTGTGCCCCGGGGCCGGCATGCAGGAGATGGTAGAGCCGGTGAACAACCGTCGGGTCAATGGGCGCAAGATAGACTGGATCAAGTGGCTCATCTGGATTCCATGGATCGCGCTGATTGTGCTGATTGTGCTGATGGCGATACGCGCCGGGGGTTACTCCGCCGTGGACTTCTTCTACGGCACCGAGGGCGGGATTTCCGTCGCGGGATCTCCCGACCGACCCATCGTCTTCGCCTACTTCATCTACTACATCGTCATCGCCCTGTTCGTCGGGTTGGCGGTATTTGTCGGGCGGCGCGCTGGGTGCCACACCATCTGCTGGATGGCGCCGTTTATGATTCTGGGCCGCTGGATTCGCAACCGCTTTGCGTGGCCTGCGCTGCGCCTAGCGGCGAATGCCGAGGCATGCACAGACTGCAAGCGGTGCACGAGCCATTGCCCCATGAGCCTGGACGTCCATGCGATGGTGAGAGCCGCGTCCATGGAGAACACCGAATGCGTGCTCTGCGGGAATTGCGTGGACACTTGCCCCAGCGACGTCTTGCGCTACACCTTCAGCGCGGGCCGATAGGGGCGCGCAGGACTGTGGACTGCTGAAGCCGTGCTTCGGCAGCCCGCACATTGTGCGGAGCGGCGGCGAAACCCCGCGAGGGGCCGCCGGGCACCTCGGAGATCACCGGAGACCCCAAGGGTTCGGGAGACCCTTGGGGTCTTTACGTTGCCCCCAAACCGAATTGCACTCCCCTAGCGAGGCTGGCCCCCGGGCACCTCGGCCACCACCTCAATCTCCACCTTCGCCCCCAGCGGCAGCGCGCCCACCTGCACCGCCGACCGCGCCGGCGGGTTCTTCGGGAAGAACTCCGCGTACACCGCGTTCATGGCCGGCCACTCGGAGATGTCCTGCAGGAACACCGTCGTCTTCACCACATGCTCCAGGCCCGAGCCGGCAGCCTCCAGAATCCCCTGGATGTTCCGGAGCACCTGGCGCGTCTGCGAGGCGATGTCGGGCCCGGCGAACTCCTTCGTCCCGGGCACCAGCCCCACCTGCCCCGCCGTGAACACGAGATTGCCCACCCGCACCGCCTGCGAGTAGGGCCCCGCCGCCGCGGGCGCTTTGTCCGTCGCGATGATCTGTTTGCTCATGACTCCTCCGATGCACGAAGTTTTAAACAAAAACCCCTTGACAGATTAGAACGTTTGTGCTATACTACTTCCGTCAGTAGCACAAACGTTCCAAAACCTGGAACGCACACACGCAGCGGTGCCAGCCGCGTCGGGGTTCGCGCCCCCGACGCCTGCCCCCTCTACGGTCTGCCCAGAATGCCCTCTGGCGCACCCTCTACCCCACAAACGCGGGGCCCGACCCCTCCGGGCCCCGCACCTCTTTCAGCGCGGGAGCGACCGCAAGATGGCCGCGATCGTCGGGTGTTCCACCGCCAGCCGCATCCGCAGCATCCGGAGCACCGCCCGCAGGTCCTTCCACTCGGCGGCGCGGCCCTCGCCCCCCGCCACCAGTTCCTTCGCCTCCTGGAGCGACTCCCGGATGTAGCCGGACAGCGACAGCGACTCCGCCTGCTCTCCCAGGTAGTCCACAATCCGCTCAAACTCGCCCGAATCCAGCCACACGCCGCCGCACGTGCGGCACACGTCCACCTGCACGCCCGAATCCCCGTAGGTGAGCGTAACCAGCGGCCCGTGGCCGTAGGGGCATTCGCGCGAAGACATGGCCCCCGTAACCTTCTGCGCCTCGGCCCACAGGTCCAGGTCCATCCACCTCACATCCTCGTCCTCGGCGCTCACCAGGCTGTCCAGTTCGCCCTTGTTCAGCCACATCCCGCCGCAAGTATGGCAGCGGTCAATCTGCAACCCGCACGCCTCTTGCCCAACCAATTCCCCGCCACATGAAACGCATCGCATCGCTATCCTCCAAATGGTATCACAAATCGGACTCCAGAATCCGCTCCCGAAACGGCCGCTCGCCTTCCAGCGCCGCGATGTCCATCGGGATGGGCTTGCGCGCATCCCGCACTAGCACCGGCACGCCGAAGGCGCACCGCGCCCGGCACACGCCGCACCCCATGCAGGCCGTATCGTCCACCCGCGCCACCCGCCGGCCTCGGCCGTCCTCCTCCACCCGCACCGCCTTGAATGGGCACACCTCGGCGCACAGCCCGCATCCGGTGCAGCGGCCGGGGTCTATCTGCGTCACGTACCCCGACGAGGCGATCATGGGCACGCCCGCGCTCACCATCGCCTCTATGCCGCCGCAGCAGCACTTGCAGCAGTTGCAGATGGCGTAGAAGCGGCCCTCCATGGCATCCTTGAAGTACGCCGTGTGCACGTGCCCGCGCTCATGCTCGGCCTCCAGGATGGCCAGGGCCTCCTCGCGTGTAATGGCCCGCGCCGACCCCGGGTTGTGCTCCAGCAGGAAACTCACGAACGGCTCGCCGATGATCATGCACACGTCCAGCGGCAGGCACGGCTTCGTCCTGGCCGAGCGGCACGGGCAATCGTACACGGCGATGCGATCGGGGTTGCGGAGCACGATGTCGCGCGCCACCGGATAGGGGATGACTTGCTCCTGATCCCGCAGGTTCAGGTCGTGGTTCAGCGCCACCATCTGGCGGGCCAGAGGATGGGGCAGCACCTTCCCGTGATAGTGGTCGGCGGAGTTGCTCTGAAACTTGCGAGGGCCGGGCCGCATTCGGTGGATGGCGATGCCGATGTACTGGTTGCTCCAGCGGGCGTAAACGTACCCGTGAATCTTCTGCGGCAGACTGCGCCACCCGCCGGCAAACCAGCGGCGCGTGGAAGGACGGACGAGCCTCCACCGTTCGCCGAACACCCACACGGCGGCAAGCGCCACAACCAGCACCCCTGCGATGTACAGCACAGCGCGAAGCACGACGTTCATCCACGCCTCCCGGGCGGCAAGTGCGCGTATTGTAGCCCATGTGCCGCCACCAGGCAAAGCCGAGGGCGCTCCGCTCAAACCCAGCCCAGGTCCAGCAGGTGCGGGTTACCGATGCGCACCCGCGTCAGCCCTTCGGCCTGGGCCGCTTCCAGCGCCTCGCGGGCGTGCGCCGAGGATGTGCACGGCAGGTCGTGCATCAGAAAGGCGGGCGCGAAGGCCAGCAGCACATACGGGATATTGCGGTCAATGGCGGCGATGAAGCGCGCGATGGCCCGCACTTCCTGCGCGTCCACGTAGCCAGGGACAAGCAGCGTGCTGGCCACCACCAGGGGCGGTTCGGGTCGGCTACGGCTCCTTTCCGCCGCCTGCGCGAAGTTGTCCAGCGTTCGGCGGTTATCGGCGCCGGTGAGGGCGAGGTGCAGGGCCGGATTCCACGCCTTCAGGTCAAATTTCACCGTGCCGCCCGTGGCAAGCGACAGTTGCACCGCCTGGCGCAGCAGCCGGGGGTTCATGGAGCCGTTGGTCTCCCAGCAGATGTGCAGGCCCCGCCCGGCCAGGATACGCGACGTGGCCAGCGCGTGGGGCATCTGGGGCGCGGGGTCGCCGCCGAAATAGCACACGCACGCAGCGCGAGTCCCGGCTCGGTCCGCAAGTTCCTGCGCCGAGGTCAACCGTCCCGACGGCGACATCTGCCGAAAGTGCCAGTTCTGGCAGTAGAGGCAGTCAAAGGAGCATGCGCCGTAGAAGACGGCCAGATTGGTGCGCCCACGCGCCGAGTGCCCGGCGCAAACGGGGTCGGCAACGCAGTTCGTGGGCAGAGGGTCGTGGTAACTTTGCAGGAGGCCAGCCCCGGACGTCCCCGCCAGGTGAACGAGTCTGCCGCCGTGCGCGGTGCGCAGGCCGCAGAAGCCGCGTTCGCCTTCTCCCATGCGGCACTCGTTGGCGCAGATGCGACACGCGACGCCCCCCTCCGTGCGCGGCGGCGCGATGGGCAGGCCGAACTCGCGCCGGGCCTGCGCCCGCCGTTCCCACACGTGCGCCAGCGCCTCCGGGCGCGAGCGGATGCAATCGGCGCACGCCCCCAGCACCTCCGCCACCAGGCTGTCGCGCCTGCCGCAATACAGACACCTGCCCATGGCCCGCTCTCTCGGAAAGCCTCGCGGCTTCTATTGTAACATGGATTGCGGGCGCGAACAACGAGGAGAGGAGCGGATTCGGCTCGGTCTCGTGTCGGCGACCGAGGTGCCACGCGCTTCCGGAAGTGCATCGCACCATGCCCACGAAAACGTAGGGCGGGTTTCCATACCCGCCGTTTCCATACCCGCCCCTGCCTCTGTAACCGCGAATCACGCGAATGGGGAACAGTAGGGGCGGGTTTCCACACCTGCACCTTGCCCGCGGCATCTGTGGAAAGCCGCCCGCCCGTATCACCCACG
>JACIWU010000098.1 GCA_014360805.1 Chloroflexota bacterium | reverse complement strand
CGAGGGTTGCGCTCGTTGCGGGACTTAACCCAACACCTCACGGCACGAGCTGACGACAGCCATGCAGCACCTGTGCGCGCTGCCCGAAGGCTCGTTCCCCTTTCGGTTCACTACTACGCGCATGTCAAGCCCAGGTAAGGTTCTTCGTGTAGCATCGAATTAAACCACACGCTCCGCTGCTTGTGCGGGCCCCCGTCAATTCCTTTGAGTTTTAGCCTTGCGGCCGTAGTCCCCAGGCGGGGTACTTAACGCGTTGGCTTCGGCACGGAGAGATACAATACTCCCCACACCAAGTACCCATCGTTTACGGCGTGGACTACCGGGGTATCTAATCCCGTTCGCTCCCCACGCTTTCGCGCCTCAGCGTCAGGAACAGACCAGGGAGCCGCCTTCGCCACTGGTGTTCCTCCCGATCTCTAAGGATTTTACCCCTACACCGGGAATTCCACTCCCCTCTTCTGCCCTCTAGTGCCGCAGTATTGAACGGCGCCTCCCGGTTGAGCCGAAAGATTTCACGTCCAACTTACGACACCGCCTGCGCGCGCTTTACGCCCAGTAAATCCGGATAACGCTCGCACCCTACGTGTTACCGCGGCTGCTGGCACGTAGTCAGCCGGTGCTTATTCCTGGGGTACCGTCCTTCCTCGTCCCCCAGAAAAGGGTTTTACGACCCGAAGGCCTTCTTCACCCACGCGGCGTTGCTGCATCAGGCTTTCGCCCATTGTGCAATATTCCTTACTGCTGCCTCCCGTAGGAGTCTGGCCCGTGTTTCAGTGCCAGTGTGGCTGATCATCCTCTCAGACCAGCTACCGATCTTCGCCTTGGTAGGCCATTACCCTACCAACTAGCTAATCGGCCGCAGGCCCCTCCCGAAGCGCCTTTCGGCTTTACTCCGGCAACCGAATGCCGGAGCACATGCGGAATTAGCAACCCTTTCGGGTAGTTATTCCCCACTTCGGGGTAGGTCACCTACGTGTTACTCACCCGGACGCCACTGACCACTCCTCCGAAGAAAAGTGGTCCGTTCGACTTGCATGTATTAGGCACGCCGCCAGCGTTCATCCTGAGCCAGGATCAAACTCTCCGTAGATTCTCTTTTCAGGAATCTGACAGGACCCAATCCCGTCTGCTTTCCTACCACTCTTCAGTTGTTAAAGTGCCGCCCGCTTTTTTAGGGCGAGGGTCATTATAACATAGCCCCTTGAGCCTGTCAAATCGGCCCCTCGGAGAGAAAAACTTCGCCGACGCTTCTGCATCGGCGGAGACGCACAACACCTATCCCGTTCAATCGGTCTTCACGTTGTGTTGGTTTGCGTCCCCCGTCTTCCTCCCTATCCGATTGTCAAAACAGCCAGCCGAAGTCCCTCTCACTCGGCACTTCTATTTTACCACAATTCTCCGCACTTTGTCAAGAGGTTGTGGCACTTTTTTGAATTTCCGCTGCGAGGTCGCTCGGCTCTCGCGACAACGGCGCGGATATTACCACAGCCCACGCGCCTTGTCAAATTTTGCCTTGCGCCCTGAAAGCGGCCTATGGAATCACAGCAGGTAGCGCGTTCCGGCCATCTTCGTCCCCGGGGACGTGGGCAATTTGCGCAAGGCGGTGAGGGCATCGCCGGAGGCCACGGGCGAGCCGCCGTCATGGATACGCGCACTCTTCCGGTGCGCCGCGCTGTAATTGCGATTGTTCCTTTACCGTAGCGAGGCCACCGGCAACGGGAGCAGGGATAGGCTCGCCGGAACACGGCGGGCATCACTCGCCCGGCGCGGTCAGGCGCGCGTACAGTTCGCGGGTCTCCGGATCGGGCTCCACCTGGAGTTCGCGGGCCAGAATCTGCTCGCACAACTGATACTGGCGTCGCACCCCGCCGATGTTGCCCTGGGCCGCGAAGCACCGCATGAGCAGGCGGTGCGCGGCCTCATCCGTGGGGTCTTCTTGCAGCCAGCGGTGCGTCAGAGCGATGGCCACCTCGTGGTTCCCCATCTGCCAGTAGTGATTGGCCACTCGTGCGATGGCCATGAGGAACAGGTCGCGCAGCGCCGTTTGCTGGTGCAGCGTCCACTCGGCGGTGATGTCCGCCAGGAAGTCGCCTTTGTAAAGCGCCACCGCCTTCTCGTAGCAGGCCAGGGCCTCGTCGGCGTCCTCGGCGGCCTGCGCCTGGCGGATGAGCGCCTGGAACTCGGTTACGTCGCAGTAGTAGCCGCCCGCGGGCGCGAAGCGGTAGGTGTTGTCCTCAAACTGCACGCAGTCGTTGGTCAGGAGGCGGCGCACCCGATAGACCAGCGTGTACAGGTTGCCGTAGGATTTGTGCTCGGTGTCGCCAGGCCACAGGCACTGGTAGATTTCGTCGCGGAGGACACCGCGGCCTTCGTTCTGCGTGGCCAGGAGGAAGATCAACTCTCGGGCCTTGCTCCACTTGGTGAGCACGGCCTCGCCATCCAACTCCACGCGGCTGCCCCCAAGCCCCAGCAGGCGTATGGCGTGGGATTCCACAGGCGGAGCCGCCTCGGCGACCGCCTCCGCAGCAACGGGCGCGACTTCCTGAAGGAGGTCGGCGACGTCCAGCCCGCTTTGGGCCGCGCGGGCCAGCAACGGCTTCGCCCAGCGCGCCAGGACGCGCAGCGCCGTGCGGTAGCCCAGTTTGCTCGCCCGGGTGAGCGCCTCTTGCAGGCGGGCCAGCGCCTGCTCGTGCGCGCCCGCCCGTTCCAGCGCCGCGCCGAGGAGGAACACGGCGCGGGTCATGTCGCGCATGGCGCCGTTCTCTTGCAGGAGGGTTGCCGCTTTCTGGAATTCGCGAACCGCCTGCTCGGCGTCCCTGTCCAGCCATGCGAGTCCCAGCGCCGTACTCGCCAGGCCCTGCTCGTAGGACGAACGGTGCGCTTCGGCCAGTTCGCTCGCTTGCCGCGCCAGGTCCTGCGCGCGGAGCGCCTCGCCCAGCGTCGCGTGCAGTTCCGCCTGGGCCGCTCGGATGTACATGGCCAGGAACCCCTCTTGCTTCTGGTCCAGGAGGGCAAAGGCCTTCTCGTAATGGTCCAGGGCCTGGGCAGAGTTGCCGCTGTCGCGCTCTATGTCGCCCAGGCCCGTCAGGATGTAGGCGGTCCAGCGCCCGCTACCTGCGTCGTGGGCCGCCTGTAGCGCCTGTTGCAGGGTTGCCCTGGCGCGGTCATATTCCCCGCGGTAGTAGTAGATGACACCCATGGAGTTGAGGGTGTTGGCCAGTTCGCCCGGGTTCCTGGCGCGCCGGAGCACGGCTGCCGACCTCTCCAGTTGGGCCAGTGCCTCGTCCAACTGCCCCATGCGCTCCAGGAAAGCCGCCAAGTCGGTGCGGGCCAGGGCCGCGTTGAACTCGCCGCCCGACAGGAGATGCAGTTGCAGCGCCCGCTGGAGGTGCTCCACGCCGTCCTGAAGTTGGCCCATTTGGCCCAGGCAGATGCCCCAGCAGCGTTCCATCTCGGCCACGGTGGGCGTGTCCACCTGCGCAGCCAGGAGCGCCGCGCGGGCGCATTGCTCGGCGCCGTCCTTGTACCGCCCCTGAAGTCGGAAGATGGTTCCCCGCTGCACCGCCACCTGCGCGATGCCCTTCGGGTCGTGAGCCTGCTGGAAGGCGTTCTCGGCCGTGTCCAGCAGCGAAAGGGCCATGTCGGGCTGGCCGTACTGGGCGTAGGCTTTCGCCGAATGCACCAGCAGCCAGGGGTGCTGGCGCGAGATGTCGGCGGGGAGCGTTTCGTAGCACTGCATCAGCCACAGGTGCCGCCCCGAGGCGATGGCGGCGCTGGCGATGCGCTCCATCCGCTGGGCCGCGGCGGAGTGCTCGCTTGCGGCGAGGAGGTGCGAAATCGCCTGCGGCAGATCGTTCTTGCCCTCCCAGTAGGCAGCCGCGCGCCGATGCAGTTCCGCAAACCGCCCAGGCTCCTCGCGTTGCAGGCGCGACACCAGGTATCCCTGGAACAGCCGATGGTACCGGTACCATTGCCCTTCCGCGCCCAGACGGTTGAGGAACAGGTTGCGCTCCTCCAGCAGGTTCAGCATCGCCCAGGAGTTGTTGGTCTCCAAGACGGCATCGCACAGTTCGGGGGTCATGTCCTCCAATATGGATGTCGCCAACAGGAACTCCTGCACCTTCGGATCCTGGCGGTTGAAGACCTCGCTGGCCAGGTAGTCGTACACCGTCATGATGCCCCTGCCGCGGATGAGGCCCTCCATCAGCCCCTGCCACAGGCTGTGGGTGGACAGCAGAATGCCGGTGATCCAGCCTTCGGTATCCTGGGCCAGGGCGCGGGCGTCCTCGGCGCTGAGTTGCACGTCGTACATCTGGCGGACAAGCGCCTGAATCTCGTCGGGGGTGAACCGCAGGTCGTTGCTGCCCAGACCTGCCACCTGCTGCTTGCTGGCCAGCGTTACGATGGGCAGCCGCCCGGGGACGGTGCGCCCCGCCACGATGAGGCAGCAATTCTCGGGCGCGTCCTCCAGGAAGCCCGTGATGAACCGCGTGATGGCGGTGCTCTGCTCTATGAGGTGGAAATCGTCCAGGACGATGGCAAAGTACTCGGGGATTTCGTCCAGAATCTCGTTGACCAGGCTGATCAGGAGCGGGTTCAGGCCCTCTTCGCCCAGGTCGGCCAGGCTGTCCAGCATCGCCACGGTCTGCGCGCCGAACTCGGGGAAGCGCTGCTGGATGCAGGCGATGAAGTGCTCCAGGAAGACGCGGGGTTCCTGCGCCCCGCTGTCCAGCGAGTACCAGCACACGGGGAAATTCGTGTCGTTGGCGAAGTCCACCAGGAGCGTCGTCTTGCCGTAGCCGGCGGGGGCCGAGACGAGCAACAGGCGTCGGTCTATGCGCGAATGCAGGAAATCTATCAGGCGTTGGCGGCGCAGAAAGTCCGGGCGTCGCCGTGGGATGAGGATCTTCGTCTTCTTGACCAGACTTAGCCCTGGCATGTACGCTCCCGCCACCACGTTCTCCTGGGGATGATTCCCGCGAGGGGAACATCCAACATTATATCACCCGAACGATAAAAATGACAAATCGCGGCGCGCACACCCGACTCTACAGGTGCACACGCTTCTGAAAGTGCGTCGCACCTTGCTCGCCAACACAAGACGGAACCGAATCCGCGCACACTCCAGCCGTTTGCCCTGCGGCCCAATCCCCCGTATACTTATCAACTGGACGAGACGCCCAGGTCGCAACGACGGCCCAGAACGAATGCCGGACAGACTACAGGCAGAGCGTCGGGTGGCTCGTTGAGTGGACGAGTTCCACAGGAGCACGGGGAGATGGCGGACTTCCAGTTGGTTTCGGCGTTCAAACCGACCGGCGATCAGCCCGAGGCCATCCGCAAGTTGGTGGAGGGCCTGCGCGCGGGCTATCGCGATCAGACGCTGCTCGGCGTTACCGGCTCGGGCAAGACCTACGTCATGGCCAACGTCATCGCCCAGGTCAATCGCCCCACGCTCGTCATCGCCCACAACAAGACCCTGGCCGCCCAGTTGTACGCCGAGTTCAAGGAGTTCTTCCCCAACAACGCGGTGGAGTACTTCGTCAGTTACTACGACTACTACCAGCCGGAGGCGTATCTCCCCAAGACCGACACGTACATAGAGAAAGACGCCGACATCAACGACGAGATTGAGCGCCTTCGGCTCGCCGCGACGGAGGCACTGCTCACCCGCCGCGACGTGATCATCGTCGCCAGTGTTTCGTGCATCTACAACATCGGCTCGCCCGAGGAGTACGGCCAGGACGTGGTGCGGCTGCGCGTGGGCGAATCCAAGCGGCGCGACAAAGTGCTGCGCCACCTGGTGGAAATCTACTACGACCGCAACGACGTGGCGCTGACTCGGGGCAAGTTCCGCGTGCGCGGCGACACGCTGGAGATCTTCCCCGCGTACCGCGAGACCGTGTGGCGCGTGGAGTTCTGGGGCGACACGATAGACCGCATCGCGGAGGTGGATCCCGTTACCGGCGAGGTGCTGTCGCAGCAGGAAAGCATCCAGATTTTCCCCGCCAAGCACTTCGTAACGAACAAAGAGCGCCTGGCCGCCGCGTTTGAGAGCATTGAGGCCGAGTTGCAGGAGCGCCTGGCCGAACTCCGCGCCCAGGACAAACTCCTGGAGGCGCAGCGCCTGGAGCAGCGCACCCGCTACGATTTGGAGATGCTCCGCGAGGTGGGCTACTGCTCGGGGATTGAGAACTACTCGCGCCAACTGTCGGGCCGCGCGCCCGGCCAGCAACCCTGGACGCTTCTGGACTACTTCCCCGACGACTACCTGATGATCATAGACGAATCGCACATGACCATCCCGCAACTGCACGGGATGTATAACGGCGACCGCTCGCGCAAGGAAGTGCTGGTGGAATACGGGTTCCGACTCCCCTCGGCGCTGGACAACCGCCCCCTGAAGTTTGAGGAGTTTGAGAAGCATATCAACCAGGTCATCTACACCTCGGCTACGCCCGGCCCCTACGAACTGGCGCGCAGCGCGCAGGTGGTGGAACTCATCGTGCGACCGACGGGGCTGCTGGATCCGCGCGTGTCGGTGCGCCCGACCGAGGGCCAGGTGGACGACCTGCTGGCCGAAATCCGCAAGAGGGTGGACAGGGGCGAGCGCGTGCTGGTAACGACGCTGACCAAGCGCATGGCCGAGGACTTGGCCGACTACATCGCCGAGATGGGCATCAAGGTGCACTACCTGCACTCCGAAATCCAGACGCTGGAACGGGTGGAGATTCTCCGCGACCTGCGGCTGGGTGTGTACGACGTGGTGGTGGGCATCAACCTGCTGCGCGAGGGGCTTGACCTGCCCGAGGTGTCGCTGGTGGCCATCCTGGACGCGGACAAGGAGGGCTTCCTGCGCTCGGAGTGGGCGCTGATCCAAACGATGGGCCGCGCCGCCCGCCATATCAACGGCGAGGTCATCCTGTACGCCGATACCCTCACCGAGTCCATGCGGCGGGCCATTGATGAGACCAACCGCCGCCGCGCCATCCAGGAAGCGTACAACCGCGAGCACGGCGTCGTCCCCGAGAGCATCGTCAAGTCGGTGTACGACATCACCCAGCGCGTGCGCACCGCCGCCGAGACCCGCGCCGAATATGGGACAGGCGTGGGCATCCCGAAGGACGAGGCCGCCCGCATGATCCGCGAGTTGGAGAAGCAGATGCGGGCCGCCGCCGACGCCCTGGAGTTTGAGAAAGCCGCGTTCATCCGCGACCAAATCTACGAACTGCGCCGCCAACTGGAAGACGAATCCCTGCCCGAATGGGAACGCCCCCGCGCGGCCGCCCGAAGCCGATGGTAAACGTCCCTGCGCCTGGCTATCTGGAACTGGCGCGGCGCGGGGAACTGCCCGACCGCGTCCGCCAGGCCCGCGACCTGCTGGCCCACTGCGTGCTGTGCCCCCGGCGTTGCGGCGTGAACCGTCTGGCGGGCGAAGTGGGGTTCTGCCGCGCGGGGGCCGACCCCGTCGTGGCGTCGTGGAACGTCCACCCCTGGGAGGAGCCGCCCATCAGCGGCACGCGCGGGTCGGGCACGATCTTCTTCAGTTACTGCACCGCGCGCTGCCGTTTCTGCCAGAACTACCCCATCAGCCAGTTGGGCGTCGGCAACCGCGTCTCGGCGGAGCGCCTGGCCGAGATGATGGTGGAACTCCAGGACAAAGGCTGCCACAACATCAACTTCGTAACGCCGACGCATTTCGCCGCCCAGATTGTGCTGGCGCTGCCGCGTGCCGTGGAACTGGGCCTGCGCATCCCTCTCGTGTACAACACCAGCGGCTACGATTCGCTGGAGACGCTGCGCCTGCTGGACGGCATCGTGGACATCTACCTGCCCGACGCCAAGTACGCGGACGATGAGGTTGCGCGGCGACTTTCGGGCTTCGTCGGGTACGTGGAGGCCGACCGCGCGGCGCTTAAGGAGATCTTCCGCCAGGTGGGCGATGAACTCGTGCTGGACGAGGAGGGCATCGCCCGCCGCGGGATGATCATCCGCCATCTGGTGCTTCCGGGCGGCCTGGCCCAGAGCGCCGAGGTGTTCCGCTGGATCGCCCGCGAACTGTCGCCCAACGTCCACGTGAGCGTGATGAGCCAATACTTCCCGGCGCACCGCGTCCTGGAAGACCCGGTGCTGGGCCGCAAGGTCTCGCCCGAGGAGTATTTGGAGGCCGTGGATGCCTTTGAGCAGGCCGGGCTGCAAAACGGCTGGTTCCAGGAGCAGGAAGACGCCTGCGATGACGTGTGAATCGCCACGCGCGTGGCGCGGTTGGGCCGCGGGTCTGCTATAATATCCGCAAACGCCGGAGGGGTTGCATGAGCGAAACCCATACGAGACCGAGGCCGACCGTCGCCCTGCCCACGTTCCCGCAGGGGGTTCCCCTGGCCTGGGCCGTGCTTTGCGGGGCGGTGTCCGCCGTAGGGGTGCGCTGGACGTGGCCGCTCGCCGGGCGGCTACTTGCCGCCGTGCTGCTCGCGGAGTTCGTGTGGCGCTGGGTCGTGTGGCTGCTGGTGCAGGGAGAGGGGCAGCGTCCGCCAGCGGCTTCCCGCGCCCCGCTTTTCACCCTGCCCTACGCGCAGCCCAACTCGCCCGCGCGGCGGTTCACGGCCTGGCTGTCGGGAGCGTTGCGGGTGCTGTGGAGCGTGTGGGTGTCGCCGCGGGGGTTGCGCGCGCGGACGGTTGGCGCGCTCGTGCTCGTGGGCCTGTTTCTGTCGCTGGGCCTGGGTGCGCCGGCTGCGTGGGTGGGGGCGCTCATCCTGGCGCTGGCGCTGGCCGCCGGTTTCGGACTGCGCGCGTCGCCGGCCGCCGAGGTCTGGGCGCCCGGGGCGCTGGTGGCGCTGGCCTGGGTTGTGGGTGCCACGACGGCCGCCGGGCAGGTGAGCCTGCACCTCGTCGTCGCGCCTGCCTACGGCCTGGCCGCGTCAGGGCTGGCGGCACTGGATCGCGGCCTGGCGTGGGGCAGGGGCATCTTCCTCGCCGGGATCATCGCGCCCGTGCCGGCGCTCGTCGCCTTCCGGCTGGCGCTCCCCGCGACGCTGCTTGCCTTTGTCGCGGTGGCGGCCTGCGCGACCCTGCTGCCGTCCCCGTCGGCGACGCCCGGCCTGGCCAGGGCGGCGCGCCCGCTGCTGTGGGTGAGCATGGCGGGGGCGGCGCTGGCGCTGGGACTGTAGAGGACTGCGGGGTTGTAACCGCGAATAACACGAATCCACGCGAACGAAATAGACCCCAAGGATCTCGGAGACCCTTGGGGTCTTCAACGCCAGCCCGATGCTTCCGCGTCAGGCGGCCAGGGCGCCGGCTAGGGTGAAGCGAACACGCCCGCGCGGGGCTAAACCCCCGCGCTGACGGAATGAAGCCCCTTCGGGGCTCGGCGTGCGGGCGGCGTGCGTTCCCTCTCCCGCTGGGAGAGGGCTAGGGTGAGGGACGTTTGGATCGCGAAGGACACGAAAGGGCGTGAAAGCCACGAAAGGCACGACCGCACATGCGCGCGCCGCGCAGGGCGGCAGCACACCTCACCCCCGCGCCTTCGGCGCCCCCCCGCCGCCGGCAGGGGATGTGGAGCAAATTGCCAATTTGCTCCACGCGGGTGGGGATGAATCGCCGCATCGCCG
>JACIWU010000097.1 GCA_014360805.1 Chloroflexota bacterium | reverse complement strand
GGGATGAGGGGGTACACTCGCGCCGCACGCAAAAGAAAAGGCGGGGCTATGAGCAGCCCCGCCTTTTCTCTCAACCCTTGCGCCTTTTATTTGGTTTTGACGGAAATCTTCCTGGGTTTGGCCGCCTCGGCCTTCGGAATGCGCAACGTGAGCACGCCGTTTTCAAACGTGGCCTCGGCTTTCGCGGCGTCCACCGGCACGTTCAGCGTCAGCGACCGCTGGAGCGTGCCGTAGAACCGCTCGCGGATCGCGTAGTCGCGCCCCTCGTCCGACGGCGCCGGCACCTCGGCGCGGATGGTGAGGGTCTCGCCGTCCAGCGAGATGTCCACGCTGTCGCGGCTGACGCCGGGGAGCGCCGCTTCCACGTACACCGCATCCTCGGTGCTATAGGCATCCACGGGAAGCCGATACACGCGGTCGCCCGCGAACTCCGCCGAAGGCCGCACAAAACTCTGCTCAAACAGCCGATCCATCGCATCGCGAAGGGTTACGAAATCCCGGAACGGTTCCCAGATAGAAACCTGCTGCGCCATAGGCTGCCTCCTTGATGAGCGTTGTTGAACCAACAAGCATCCATGATTCCCGGGCAGGGCCTGGCCCGCAACGGGGCCGGGCCGCCGCCGACTTGCCAACCCCTACTTGGCCTTGATGGTGATCTGCTTCGGCTTCGCCTCTTCCACCTTCGGCAGTCTGAGGGTCAGCACGCCGTCCTCAAAGGTCGCCTCGGCCTTGTCGGCCTGCACGTCCACCGGCAGGGTAACCGACCGCTGGAACGCCCCGTACCGGCGCTCGCGATAATGGTAGTCGCCTTTCTTGCCTTCGCTCTCTTCCTTGACTTCGCCCTTGATGGTCAGCATGTTGCCGGTAACGGTGATGTCCAGGTCCTTGGCCTTGACGCCGGGGACGGAAGCCTTGACCACCACGTCGTTGTCGGTTTCGTACATGTCAATGGCCAGGGTACTCACGCCCTCGGCCCGGAAAAGCGGCCCGAACGGACGGACGAAACTCTCCTCAAACAGCCGATCCATCGCCTCGCGCAGGCTCACCATCTCGCGGAACGGATCCCAACGAACCAGGTCTGCCATAGTCTCACCTCCCTTTGCCCAGAAGTGATTCTACACCTACTATATAACCACCCTGCATAAGATGACGATAAAACGAGAATTAGAGAAAGATAAGAGTTTCCGCGACCGCTACATGGAAAGGCGGCGCAGTTCCTCAAACAGGCGGCGCTGCTCGGCCGTCAGGCGCGTCGGCAACTGCACCTCCACCTTGGCCAGCAGGTCGCCCCGCTCGTCGGGCTTGCGCAGCAGCGGCATCCCCTTGCCGCGCAGACGGAACACGCGCCCGTTCTGCGTGGCCGGCGGGATCTTCAGCAGCACGTCGCCTTCCAGCGTGGGCACGCGCACTTCGCCGCCCAAGACCGCGGTGTACAGATCCACCGGCACCGTGGTGTACAGGTCGTCGCCCTTGCGCTCAAAGCGCGGGTGGGGCAGCACTTTGACGCGCAGGTAGATGTCGCCCGCAGGGCCTCCGGCCACCCCAGGCGCGCCCTTGCCCGCGATCCGCACGCGGGTGCCCGTGTCGGCGCCCCTCGGAATCTTCACATCCAGGCGCTCGCCGTCCCGCTGGAGCGTGCGGGTCGTCCCGTGGAAGGCTTCCTCCAGCGTGATCTCCACATCCTGCTCGTAGTCCTGGCCGCGTTGGGGACGCGTACGGAACCCGAACCCCTCCGTCCGCGTCCGTCCGGTGCCCATCCCGCCGAAAATCTGGCTGAAGAAATCGGAGAACGGGCTGGAATCGCCGAACAGGTCGCGCAGGTCGTCGGCGGTGGCGTACCGCACGTGGGGTCCCTGTGCTCCGGTGCCCCACGTGGTCCACCGGCTCCAGTCAAAATCGCCCGGCTGGCCGCCAGCCTGCTGCCACCGCACCCAGTCCGCGCCCAACTGATCGTACTTCTTGCGCTTCTCCGGGTCCGACAGCACCTCGTAGGCCTCGTTGATCTCCTTGAAACGCGCTTCGGCCTGCGGGTTGTTCGGGTTCATGTCCGGGTGATACTGGCGCGCCAGTTTGCGGAATGCCTGCTTGATCTCTTTTTCGGTGGCGTTCTTGCTTACGCCGAGTATCTTGTAGTAGTCCTTGTATTCCATAGCCCTCTAGCCGAGAGTCTCTATGCTGATGGTATCGGGGACGCGCGAACGGCCCGCTAGACTGCCACGATGACCTTGGCGGGGCGCAGCAGGCGGTCGTTCAGCCTGTAGCCCACCTCGCTCACGGCCACCACCGTCTGCGGCTCCACGCCGTAGTCGGCGCTGGGCACCGTGCCCACCGCCTCGTGCCAGGTGGGGTCAAACGGCTTCCCCGTGGGGTCCAGCGGCTCCACGCCCTGCTGCCGCAGCCATTGCATCAGCAAGTCGCGGGTGAGCGCCACACCCTGGCGCAGGCCGTCCCGCGCGTCGGAATGGGCCAGGGCGCGCTCCAGGTTGTCGGCCACGGGCAGCACGCCCCGCAGCATCCGCTCGCGATCCGAAGCGATTTGCTCCTGGGCCAGGCGCTGTTGGCGCTTGCGGAAGTTCTCCATCTCGGCCTGCAAGCGCAACGCCAGGTCGCGCCAGTCCACCTCCTCCTGCGCGGGAGCGGGTCGCTCGGGGGCGGGCGTGGGCTCCTGGGCCGCAGGGGTAGGTTCGGGCTGGGCCGCTCGCCGATCCTCGTCCTCGGGTTCTGTAACTCTCACCGGTATCTGCACGGTCTCTCTCCTGTGCGTATTCGCGCACACGGCAAAGGCGCGGGGAGCAGGGAGCCTTCTGCGACGATGCCCCTTGCCACGCCGGCCTTTGCCGTGAGTATCTGTCGCGCGCTATGGGTTAGGCCTCGCGGAACTCGCCGTCCACGACATCCTCACCGCCGGGGCCACCCGTGGCCTCGCCCGATGGACCGCCCGTCGGGCCGCCGCCGGGCTGCTGGCCAGCGTACATCTGCTGCCCGAGCGCGTAACTCGCTTGCAGCAACTGCTCGGTCAACTGGCGGATGCGAGCCGTGTCCTCGGTCTGCACGGCATCCTTCAAGTCGCCGATGAGGGTTTCTATCCTGCCGCGGTCGGCGGCGGGCACCTTGTCGCCCAATTCGCGCAGGGCCTTCTCGGTCTGGTAGATGGCCGCGTCGGCATTGTTGCGCGCCTCCACCAGTTCCTTACGCCGGCGGTCTTCGGCCTCGTGGCGCTTGGCCTCTTGCACCATCCGCTCCACGTCTTCCTTGCTTAGGTTCGTGCTGGCGGTGATGGTGATCTTCTGCTGCTTGCCCGTGGCCTTGTCCTGCGCCGACACGTTGAGAATCCCGTTGGCGTCAATGTCAAAGGTAACCTCAATCTGCGGGATGCCGCGCGGCGCGGGCGGAATGCCCTCCAGATTGAACTTGCCCAGGCTCATGTTGTCGGCAGCCATGGGCCGCTCGCCCTGCAGAACGTGAATCGTTACCGCCGTCTGCCCGTCCTCGGCAGTGGTGAAAATCTGGCTCTTCTTGACCGGAATCGTGGTGTTGCGTTCAATGATGGGCGTCATCACGCCGCCCAGGGTCTCCACGCCCAGGGTCAACGGCGTAACGTCCAGCAGCAGGACATCGCGCACCTCGCCGGCCAGGACGCCCGCCTGGATGGCCGCGCCCACCGCCACGACTTCGTCGGGGTTCACGCCCTTGTGCGGCTCCTTGCCGCCGGTCAAGTTGCGCACCAAGTCCTGGATCATGGGCATGCGGGTCGCGCCGCCCACCAGCACCACCTCGTCAATGTCCGAGACCGACAGTTTCGCATCCTGCAGCGCCTGCTCAAACGGCCCGCGGCAACGCTGCACCAGGTCTTCGGTCAGTTGCTCCAACTTGGCCCGCGTCAGTTTCATCTGCAGGTGCTTCGGGCCGCTGGCGTCCGCGGTGATGAACGGCAGGTTAATCTCCGTCTCCATCATCGTGGACAGTTCAATCTTCGCCTTCTCGGCGGCTTCCTTCAGGCGCTGCAAAGCCTGGCGGTCGGTGCGCAGGTCAATGCCCTGATCCTTCTTGAACTCCGTGGCGATGTAGTCCACGATGCGCTGATCCCAATCATCGCCGCCCAGGAAGGTATCGCCGTTGGTGGCCTTGACCTCAATCACGCCGTCGCCCACCTCCAGGATGGACACGTCAAACGTGCCGCCGCCCAGGTCAAAGACCAGGATCGTCTCGGCCTTCTTCTTGTCCAGCCCGTAGGCCAGCGAAGAAGCCGTCGGCTCGTTGATGATGCGCAGCACCTCAAGGCCGGCGATCTTGCCTGCGTCCTTGGTCGCCTGGCGCTGGGCGTCGTTGAAGTAGGCCGGCACGGTGATCACGGCCTGCGTAACCGGCTCGCCCAGGTAGGCCTCGGCGTCCTCTTTCAGTTTGCGCAGGATCATCGCCGAGATTTCCTGGGGCGTGTATTCCTTGCCCGTGATGGGGATGAACACCCGTGCGTCGTCGCTGGAACCCCGCACGATCTTGTACGGCAGCACGCGTCGGGCCTTCTCCACCTCGGGGTCATCGTAACGCCGCCCCATCAGCCGCTTCACCGAGAAGATGGTATTCTCGGGGTTGACAACGGCCTGGCGCCGCGCCGTCTGCCCCACCAAGCGCTCGCCCGACTTCGTGAACGCCACGACCGAAGGCGTGAGATTCCCGCCCTCGCGGCTCGGGATCACCACCGGCTCGCCGCCTTCCATCACGGCCACTACAGAGTTTGTCGTTCCCAAATCAATTCCAACTATCTTTCCCATAATTTAACCTCCACGTTTCCTGCTATGGTCTCGCCCGTGAACAGGCGCGGGTTGACCTTTTCCGCCCCAGTATACGAACCGCGCGTGAGAATTGCATAAGAGCATGGTAAACGTTCTATAAGAGTCGCCGCTCCGCCGACGGACGCGACGGCTCCACGCGGCGTATCGTTTCCAACCCCGTCGCTGTCAAGGGTTTCGGCCCCTCTTGGCCCATTGTCCGTTTGCGTGCATTCGCGTCCATTCGCGGTTCCACCTGCGAAGAATCCAGTCGCCCACCTCGCCGATTGGCAACGAAAGCCATGCCCGTGCTATAATAAGTGTATGCAAAAGCAACTGCCGTTTGAGCCGAATAGCCCAAAACGCGACAGCCCGATCGTTCCGCTGGAAAGCGCCGACGCTCTGCGCGAGCGCCAGATTCTCCAGCGCGAGTATCTGCTGCACATCTCGCGCGAGATCACGGCGGCGCTAGACCTGCCTACCCTGCTCCACCGTGTGTTACGCTACGCCGTGGAAATCCTGGCGGGGCAAGCGGGCATCATCGCGCTACGCCGCGCCGACGGGACGTTCTTCGTCCACACCAGCGTCGGCCTTCCCTCCGACGCACTCAGCACCTTGGAGCCTTTCCTGAAGCGCCTCCCCCAGACCGTGGAGCAGGGCGAGGCAACCAACTGGCAGTTCACCGACGTGCGCGAACCCCTCGCCGGCGTAAGCCAGGCCACAGGCCTAGGCTTATCCCATGCCGTCGGCTTGCCGCTCCTCCTGGGCGATCAGTTCCTCGGCATGGTGTTCGTATTCCGCACGACAGGCGCGGCCCTGTTCTCCAACATAGACAAAGTCCTCCTGCAGGCGTTCGCCGACCAGGCAGCCATCGCCATTGACAATGCCCGCCTGTACAGCCAGATGACTTCGCGCGCCAATGCCCTGTCCAAACTGTACCAGGCCGGACTCGCCCTGGCCGAGCAGGGCACGGACCTGGACGCCACCCTGCGCCAGGTGGTGCGCCTTGCCAAAGACGCGGTAGAAGCCGATGGTGCGGCCATTCTCATGCGCGAAAACGGCCGCTTCACCGTGTCCGTCGCCGAGGGCGTCCTGGACAACGACGACATCCGCAGAAAATTGGCCGACCCCAGCCTGACCGAACCGCTATCGCAATGCGAACCGTGGGTCATCAAGGACGTCGCCGAGGAACCCGCCCTGGCCCCGCTGGCCGCCCACGACATCAAGACAGGCGTGTGCGTGCCCATCGCCGTGGGCGACGAACATTCCGGCTCCATGCTCGTCGTTACCAGGGACAAGTACGCTTTCCATTCGCAGGACATCGCGCTGCTCAACGCCTTCGCCAACCAGTCGGCGCTGGCTATCCGCAACGCGCGACTCTATCATGACCTGTCGGTCCAGCACGAGCGCCTGTCGGCCATCCTGGCCAACAGCGCCGACGGCATCCTCATCCTGGACGCCGCCCAGCGCGTGCAGGATTTCAACCAGGCCATCGCCCGCATGACCGGCTGGAACCGCCAGGAAGCCGCCGGACAGCCTGGCGATACCATCATACGCCTCACCAGCCCCCAAGGGGCGGCGGTGCCGATGCCCCGCCTCAATGGCGAGCGCGCGACGGCCGAAGGGTACCTCGCCCGGCGCGATGGCACGCGCGGCCCCTACGTCAGCATTTCGCTCAGCCCGCTGCGCGACGCCCAAGGACAGACCATCGGCGCCGTCATGAACGTCCACGATCTCAGCGCGTTCCGCGAGGCTGAGGAACTCAAGTCCACGTTTCTGTCCGTCATTTCGCACGAACTGAAGACGCCCGTCGCCCTCATCAAGGGCTTCGCCGAGACGCTATCCCGCGAGGACGCGACGCCCGACGCCCAGACCGTGCGCGAGTTCGGACACATCATTGCCGACGAGAGCGACCGTCTGACGCGACTAATTGACAACCTGCTGACGGCGGCCCGCGTGGAGGCCGGCGGCATTTCCCTGTCGCCCGTGCCCGAAGTCCCGCTGGACAAACTGGCCGAGCAGGCCGCGGCCGCCTTCCGCGAGCAGACCGACCGCCACCAGATTGACGTGGAGTTCCCGCCGGACTTTCCCCTCATCACCGCCGACCCGCACTGGCTGCGCCAGGTGCTGGATAACCTGCTGTCCAACGCCATCAAGTATTCGCCCAACGGCGGGCGCATCGTCATCAAGGGCTGGTACGATGAGGCCAACGTCCATGTATCGGTATCCGACGAGGGGCTGGGCCTGAGCCAGGAGGAACAGCAGCGCATCTTCACGCGATTCTACCGCGCCCCCGACAAGAAACGCATCAGCAAGGGCGCCGGCCTGGGCCTCTACCTATGCAAGGCCGTCGTGGAAGCCCACGGCGGACAGATCAGCGTGCGCAGCGAGGAGGGCAAGGGCACCACCTTCGCCTTCACCCTCCCCAGGCAATCCCGAACGTTGACGCAGGAGACCGCCCATGAGTAACCCATACGCAGGCCGACTCATCCTCGTCGTAGACGACGAAAGCCGCATGGTGCGCTTCATCCAGACGAACCTGGAGATGGATGGCTTCCGCGTCATCAGCGCGTCCAACGGGCTGGACGCGCTGGAGAAGGTACGCAAGGAATTGCCCGACCTGGTCATCCTGGATGTGATGATGCCCGAGATGGACGGGTTTGAGACGCTGGAGATGATCCGCGAGCACAGCGACGTGCCGGTGATCATGCTGACCGTAAAAAGCGAGGACAGCGACAAGCATCAGGCATTCACGGCGGGCGCCGACGATTACCTGACGAAACCCTTCAGCCCGCGGGAACTCAGCGACCGCGTCAAGGCCGTGCTGCGTCGCACGGGTGGGCTGTCCGCATCTCGCGAGGAACCCATCGTAGTAGACGACCGACTCCAGATAGACTTTGCGCGGCGCGAGGTCATCGTAGAGGGCAAGCATATCAAACTCCGCCCCACCGAGATGCGGCTGCTGTACCACCTGGTGGAGAATGCGGGTTGGATCGTGCCCAACGAGACGCTCCTGCAGAAGGTGTGGGGGCCCGAATACGTGGACGACGTGCAACTTCTGCGCATCTACATCGCGTACCTGCGGCAGAAGATAGAGAAGGATTCCTCCAACCCGCAGTACATCCTCACGGAGCGGGGCTACGGGTATCGGTTTGTGAAGTTTGGGGAGAAGTAAACGGCGCCGCGTTGTGGTTCCTGCGCGGCACCGACCAGCGTTATGATGCGCTAGCGACTCGGATACGGAGGTCTGTGACAATGAGGATTTCTAACAAGCCATCGGTCCCACGCATAGAGTCGTTGTCCGTCAAGAACTATCGCGCATTGCGAGACCTTGAACTGAAACAGATTGCCCCTCTGACAGTCTTCCTGGGACCTAACGGCAGCGGCAAGTCCACCATCTTTGATGTGTTCGCCTTCCTCTCCGAATGTTTCACTGTAGGTCTGCGCAAAGCCTGGGACAAGAGGGGGCGGTTCAAAGAACTTCGCACGCGTGGTTGCGAGGGGCCGATTGAGTTTGAACTGAAGTACCGCGAAGAACCGGGCACGCCGGTTATCACATACCACCTGGCGATAGATGAAGGCGCACGCGGGCCTTTTGTGGCTGCCGAGTGGCTACAGTGGCGACGGGAAGAACGGGGAAGACCCTTTCGCTTCCTGGATTTTAGAGAAGGGGCTGGTCGTGTCGTCAGTGGTGAAGTGCCCGATGAGCAAGACCAGAGACTTGAGGAACAACTGGACTCCCCAGAAATGCTAGCCGTTAGTACGCTCGGCCAGTTTGCAAAGCACCCGCGCGTGAGCGCGCTGCGCCGTTTTATCACTGGCTGGTACCTTTCGTATCTTACCGCGGACAACATACGAGGCACTCCTGAAGCCGGCCCCCAAGAAAGGTTATCCGCCTTCGGAGACAACCTACCCAACGTCATCCAATTCCTCAAAGAACAGCATCCGGAACGCCTTTCAGAAATCATCAAAACGCTAACGCGCCGCGTACCCCGATTAGAAAAGGTAGATGCAGAACTGTTAGCGGACGGGCGGTTGCTCCTACAGATCAAAGACGCGCCCTTCGAACGGCCGATCCTATCCAAGTTTGCCTCAGATGGGACGCTGAAAATGTTGGCCTACCTAACCGTGTTGTACGACCCTGAACCGCCTCAACTCGTTGGCATTGAGGAGCCTGAAAACCACCTTCACCCGCGACTGCTGCCCGAGCTGGCAGAAGAATGCCGTAATGCATCCGCGCGCACGCAGTTGATGGTAACAACGCACTCTCCGCACTTTGTGAACGGCCTGCGTCCAAACGAACTGTGGGTTCTGTACCGCGACGAACAGGGATATGCCCAGGCCCGCCGCGCAGCAGATATGCAAGGCA
This sequence comes from Chloroflexota bacterium, assembly GCA_014360805.1. Classification (NCBI taxonomy): domain Bacteria; kingdom Bacillati; phylum Chloroflexota; species Chloroflexota bacterium. The sequence continues at coordinate 516 of JACIWU010000097.1, read as the reverse complement.
TTAAAGAATTCGTAGAGAACGGAGCGCCCCTGGGTGACCTGTGGATGGAAGGCTACTTTGAGGTAGGCGACCCGCTTACTGCGGCGGGCGGCCCAAAGCCACCGGCTCGTTGACTCAGCAGGAGTGCTGCCTTATGCACATAGAGTTTCTCGTTGAAGAATCTTCGGCTGAGGCTGCTCTACTGAACCTCGTTCCACAGATACTGGGAAATGCTGCTACCTACGATATTCACCCCTATCAAGGCAAACAGGACTTACTACGCAAGTTACCGGCCCGGTTGAGCGCGTACAAGAAGTGGATGCCTGACGACTGGTACATCGTTGTTCTGGTGGACGCCGATGATGAAGATTGCCGGGAACTCAAAGCGCGGCTAGAGGCCGCCGCGCAACAGGCAGGTTTCGCTACCAAATCTGCTCCGGCCAATGGTGGGAAGTTCAGGATTCTGAACCGCGTGGCTATGAAAGAACTTGAGGCCTGGTTCTTTGGGGACGTTGAAGCCATTCGCGCCGCATATCC
>JACIWU010000096.1 GCA_014360805.1 Chloroflexota bacterium | reverse complement strand
CGAAAGTCGCGGCCGCGCATGGCCGCGCGGGGCTAACCCCCCCGCGCTGAGCGGACCAAGCCCCTTCGGGGCTGGCCCAGCCCGCAGGGCTTCGCCCCTTCAGCCTGGCGCTTCAGCGTCAGGCTGGGTGCAGGCGCACCCCACCCCCGCGCCTTCGGCCGTCCCCCTCTCCGCACGCGGAGAGGGGGCACGAGGGGGTGAGGTCAGCATGCCGCAGGGCTTCGCCCGTTCAGCCCGATGCTTCAGCGTCGGGCGAGCATTTCGCTTTGCGCCTTTCGTGCTCTTTCGCGTGTTTCGTGTTCCAAACTCCCTGTTCGCGTCCCCGCGCGGCCGTTTGCCCAAACCGCCGCGCCGCGGTAATATTGCACCGACAACGGCGCGAGGTAGCGGATGAATCCCTATGCGGTGGCGGCAATCCTGGTGGGCGTGGCGGCGGCGCAGGCGGCCATCGCCCCGCATCTGGCCATCCTGGGCGTGCGCCCCAACCTGCCCCTCATCGTCGTAACCGCATGGGGGCTGTTGCGCGGCTCCGGCGAGGGCATCTGGTGGGGGCTGGGCGCGGGGCTGGCGCTGGACCTGTTCGCCGGCGTGCCGCTGGGCATGTTCTCCGGCGGCCTGGTCCTGGCGGGCCTCGTCGCCGGCCTGGGCGAGCGCCAGGTCTTTCGCACCCACTTCCTGATGCCGGCGCTCACCGTTGCCGTCAATACCCTGTTGGCGAACCTGGCCGCGCTGGGGGTGATGAAACTATTGGACTGGCCCATCCGCTTCGGCGAGGTGATGACCACGGCGGTGCTGCCCGAGATGGCCTACAACATCGTCGGCATCCTGCTGGTCTTCCCGGTGCTGGCATGGCTCAGCCACAGGATTGAGGATCGGAGCATAGAGTTCTAGCGGCGGCCCGCGTGCGGGCAGCGTGAATCTCCTGGCAGGCGCGATGACGGAAACGAACGACCGCGGGAAACTGATCGTATTTCGGGCGCTCATTGTGCTCGTCTTCTTGATTCTGACAGCGCGCCTGTGGCGAATGCAGATCGTGAGCGGGCAGCAGTACACCGCCCTGGCCGAGCGCAACCGCTTCCGCCTGGTGTCCATCCCTCCGCTGCGGGGCATCATCAGCGACCGTTGGGGCGTGGTGCTGGCGCGGAACACGGCCTCGTATGCGGTAACGGTTACGCCGGCGGACCTGCCCGATGACGAGGAAGCGCGCCGCCGCGTGTACATCCGCCTGGGCCAACTGCTGGGAATCCCCCCGTTTCCCCAGGAAGGCGCGCGCACGCTCCCCGACCGCCTGCCCCGCCCCATCAAGCCCACCAACATCGCCGACATGCTCCGCGAGGGCATCTACAACCCATTTCAGCCCATCTACATCAAGCGCAATGTGGACCGAGACACGGCCTTCGTCATTGAAGAGCAGCACCTGGACCTGCCCGGCGTGCAGGTGGTGGCCGATCCGGTGCGCGAGTACCCCACCGGCGCAACGACGGCCCACATCGTCGGCTACACGGGCGCCATCCCACCGGAGGAGGCCGCCGCTTACGAGGCGAAAGGCTACAACATCTTCACGGACCAGATCGGACTAACGGGCGTGGAGGCCGTGGCCGAGGAGTACCTGCACGGCGAGCCAGGGCGCAAGCACATTGAGGTGGACATCGCCGGGCGCGAACTGCGCACCGTGAGCGAGGGGCAGCCGGCCATCCCTGGCGACCAGGTCGTGCTGGCGCTGGACGCCGATTTGCAGAAGTTCACCGAGGATGCGCTGCGTCGCACCCTGGCCGAATGGGGCATTCAGCAGGGCGCGGTGGTGGTGCTGAACGCCCAGACCGGCGAGGTGCTCACCATGGTGAGCCTGCCGAACTACGACAACAACCTGTTTGCCCGTGGGATTGATGCCAAGGCTTACCAGGCGCTGCTGGACGATCCGAGTCGCCCGCTGGTCAACCACGCCATCTCCGCCGCGCAGCCGCCCGGCTCCACATTCAAGGTCATCACGGCGGCGGGCGCGCTTCAGGAGAAGGTCATCACTGCGCGGACCCAGTTCCGCTGTGAGGGCGAGATGTGGGTGCCCAACAAGTTCTTCCCCGATGACCCCAATCTGGCCCAGCGGTTCGTGTGCTGGTGGAAGTGGGGCCATGGCGACCTGAACGTCATCGGCGGGCTGGCCTACTCCTGCGACATCTTCTTCTACAACGCGGGCGGCGGCTACCTGGACCGGGGCGGGCTTGGCGTGGAGAAACTGGCCGAATGGGCGAAGCAGTTGGGCCTGGGCGAGAAGACGGGCATTGACCTGCCGGGCGAATCGGCGGGGCTTGTGCCGACGCCCGACTGGAAGCGGCTCACCTATTCCGAGTCGTGGGTCCTTGGCGACACGTACAACATGGCCATCGGCCAGGGGTTCGTGCTGGCCACGCCGCTCCAGATGGCCAACGTGGCGGCGACCATCGCCAACGGCGGGACGGTATACCAGCCGCAAGTGATCCGCGAGGTGATGGATGCCAGCGGCAAGGTGGTGCGGCCGTTCGCGCCCAAGGTCATCCGCAAACTGGACATAGACCCCGACGCGCTGCGGACGGTGCAGGAAGGGATGCGGGCGGCGGTGGCGTGGGGCACGGCCCACCGCGCCGCGCTGAAGACCATCAACGTGGCGGGCAAGACCGGCACGGCGGAGTTCCCCGGCCCGCGCGATGAGGAGGGCCACCTGCCCACCCACGCCTGGTTCATCGCCTACGCGCCCTACGAGAACCCGGAGATCGCGCTGGCGGTGTTCCTGTACGGCGGGGGACAGCGCGCGGCGGAAGGCTCCACCGCCGCCGCCCCTCTGGCGCGCGAGGTGATGTCCTATTGGTTCCAGGCGGAGTAGCGGCACATGCGTCCGGCCGTTGACATCGCGGCCTGCCGGCGGGTATAATGCCCCCGACATCGCATGGGCGGGCAACCATCCGCCCGCACGTTGGGAGGCTCGCATGATCTCACCCGAATCGGCCCGACAGGAAATCGCGCGGCTGGTCGCCCGCTACAAGGCCCTTTCGCCGCGCCAGCGCAAGGACTACAACGAGGCCGCCACCCGCCAGGGATTCATCCTGCCGCTATTCCAGGCCCTGGGCTGGGATATCTACAACACCAGCGAGGTCAGCCCTGAAGAGAATGTGTCGCGCGGGTTCGTGGATTTCGCCTTCCGCATCGGCGGCATCCCGAAGTTCTTCCTGGAGACCAAGAAACTCCCCGCCGACCTGGCTGACCCGGAATTCGCGCGGCAGGCCATCAACTATGCCTGGACCAAGGGCGTTACCTGGGCCGTGCTGTGCGACTTTGAGGGCCTCAAGGTGTTCAACGCCGAGGTGCGCGAAGCCGACCCCCGCCAGGCCATCTTCCTGGAGTTCACCGCCGACACCTACCTGAGCGACTTTGACCGCCTCTGGTACCTGTCGCGCCCGGCCTGCGAGGCCAACACCCTGGACCGCGAGGCCGAGCGGTGGGGCAAGCGCACCCGCAAGCGGCCCGTCGGCGAGCAGTTGCTGGACAACCTGATGGAGTGGCGGCGCGAACTGTACCGCCACCTGCGCCAGTACAACCCCACGTGTTCACCGCAGCAGATTGACGAGGCCGTCCAGCGCACTCTGGACCGCCTGGTGTTCATCCGCACCGTGGAGGACCGGGGGATTGAGGAGCGCCGTCTCATCGGGCTGGCCCGCGAGTACAAGGATGCCATCCAGCACCGCCGCCGCTACGACCTCATCCCCAGACTCGTGGCCCTGTTCCGCGAGTACGACGGGTGGTACGACAGCCGCCTGTTTGAGCGGCACCTGCTGGAGGACCTGCAATGCGAGCCGGAGCCGTTTGTCCGGGTGATTGAGGGCCTCTACCAGCCCGATGAGTTCACCACCTACGACTTCAACGCCATTGACGCCGACGTGCTGGGCGCCATCTACGAGCAATACCTAGGCCACGCCGCCCAGGAGCGCGGCAAAGATGTGGTGGAACTGGAGGCAAAGAAATCCAAGCGCAAGGCCCAGGGCATCTACTACACGCCGCAATTCGTCGTGCGTTACATCGTGCGGCAGACGCTGGGCCGCCTGTTGGAGGAGCGCGGGCTGGAGGGGGCGCGCAACGTCCGCGTGCTGGACCCCGCCTGCGGCAGCGGGTCTTTCCTGATTGAGGCCTTTGACGTGCTGGACCGCTTCCTTGCCAACGCGCGCGGGCAGAACCGACCCGTGCCCGACGCAGGGGCGGACAACCGGGCGGCGGACTTCCACGCCCACGCCCGCCGCATGGAAATCCTGTCGCGCAACCTCTACGGCGTGGATTTGGACGCCCAGGCGGTGGAGGTGGCGCAACTGAACCTGCTCCTGCGGGCCGCCAACGAGCGTGGGCGTCTGCCCAGGCTGGACCATATCCGCCAGGGCAATTCCCTGATTTCGGACGACGTAGGGGCGACGCATGCGTCGCCCCTATGGGACATGCACCCGTTCAACTGGCATACGGAATTCCCCGAGGTCATGGCCGAGGGCGGGTTTGACGTGGTGATCGGGAACCCGCCGTATGTCTTCGGTGAGTACCTTCCACCAGACCAGAAGGAGTTCTTTGAGAAACACTATGAACTCGCAAAGAGGCAGTACGACCTGTATTGGCTATTCTATGAAAGGTGCGTAAGTCTCCTAAGGCCAGGAGGTTATCATGGATACATCGTGCCGGACGCAATTCTAGCACGAGACGAACCCGAATTGCTTCGGCGCTTTCTTTTGGCTAATGGTAGGATCGTGAGCATCTCGCATGTAGGGCGCGTGTTCACCGATCCGGCTGTGTCTGGCGCGGTCATTGTGTTCCAGCGGGAGCGGGCACCAGAGCAGTGGCGAATTAACATCGATCTGGTTACAGTAGCAGAGGCGAGGACAGTGGGCTACTTGCTACAGAGTTCCGTTCGCGCAAATCAGCGGTGTGAGTTTGCTCTAGAACAGACATCCGATTGGCAGCGAATTGAGGCCAAATTACAAATGCGGTCTGTTCAGCTTGGCGAAATCGCCCGGTTGACACGCGGTGAGGAGCTGGGTAAGAAGAGTCTACAAAAGATGGGTGGGAGAATCCCTGAAGGGATGTTACCCATCTTGGCTGGCGAGTGCGTTCGGCGCTACTATGTCGGTGCTCCGCGCCACGTAGTTCCCGAAGCTTACGTCCAAAAACCTAGGACGAACTACGAAGCACCCAAGCTGCTCATAGTGAAGACCGGAGCCAACCTTGTGTGTGGCCTTGACGCCAACGGATATGTAACGCTGCAATCTGTCTACAACGTGCAGTTGCTGGAATCTGCGGAAGCAGATATTCGGTATGTCCTGGCCTTGCTTAACTCAAAGCTTCTTTCAGCGTGCATCCAGAAACGTGTGACGGCGTACAAGAAGATATTTCCCCAAATCAATCAGACCCAGGTCCTTGCACTTCCCATCCGCGCGCTGGACCTGTCGGACCCGGCGGAGCGGGCGATGCACGACCGCATGGTGGCGCTGGTGGAACGGATGCTGCACCTGAAGCGCGAGCACGCCGAGGCCGAGGCCGCGCTGGAGGACCGCCGCCACGACCTGGCCCGCGAGATCGCCCGCACCGACCGTGAAATTGACCGCCTGGTGTACCAGTTGTACGGCCTGACGGACGAGGAGATTGCGATCGTGGAGGGGCAATCGCCCGCGCAGGAGTAGCGGCCACGCATGCGTCGGCCCTACGGGAAACGCCCCTACGCGCCCGACTGGCCCGATGCGCAACGAAAGGACCGCGTGCGATGCCAACGCGATACGATCCGGACATCCATCATCGCCGTGCCATCCGCCTGCGCGGGTGGGATTACCGCGACGCGGGCGCGTATTTCGTTACCATTTGCACGCACGGCGGCCAGCCCCTGTTCGGCGACGTGGCGGACGGGACAATGCGCCTGAACGAATACGGGGAAATCGTCGCCGCGTGTTGGCGCGATTTGCCCCGCCATCATCCGCATGTGGAATTGGATGCGTTCGTAGTGATGCCGAACCACGTGCACGGGATCATTGTGATTCGGGGCGATGCATGCGGTAGGGGCGACGCATGCGTCGCCCCTACGGCCGACGGGCCCCGCGGCCCGATTCCGCAATCCCTGGGCGCGATCATCGGTTCGTTCAAATCCGCGTGCACGCGACGCATCAACGAAATGCGCGGGACGCCGGGCGCGCCCGTGTGGCAACGCAATTACTACGATCGCATCATCCGCAACGACCGCGAATGGAACGCCATCCGCGAATACATCCAGAACAACCCGATCACTTGGGAACGGGACGCGGAAAATCCGGACATTCCCGTGGGGACGCGCCGGCCCGGCCCGCAGGCGTGGGCGTCGGCGGCGGCACGAAAACGCTCCCGATAATGGAGGCACGCCATGACCCTTCAGGTTGGAATCGTGGGGCTGCCCAACGTGGGCAAATCCACCCTGTTCAACGCGCTGACGCGCGCGGGCGCGGCGGTGGCTAGTTACCCCTTCACCACCATTGACCCCAACATCGGCATCGCCGAGGTCCCGGACCCGCGCCTGGCCGACATCGCCGCCATCGTCAAGCCGGAGCGCATCGTCCCCGCCACGGTAGAATTTGTGGACATCGCCGGCCTGGTCAAGGGGGCCAGCAAGGGCGAGGGGCTGGGCAATCAGTTCCTGGGCCACATCCGCAACGTGGATGCCATCGCGCTGGTCGTGCGCTGCTTCCAGAACCCCGACATCCCGCACGTGAGCGCCGGCCTGGACCCCTGGTCGGACATCCAGGTGATAGACACCGAACTGATGCTGGCGGACCTGGCCACTGTGGAGCGGCGGCTGGAGCAGGCGCGGCAGGCTTCCAAAGGTCGGCCCAAGGACTTCGCCGTGCCCATCGCGCTGTACGAGCGGGCCATGGCGCACCTGAGCGCGGGCAAGCCGGCGCGGACGCTGGATGTGGACGCCAAAGAGGAGGAGTCCTTCCGCGACCTGAACCTGCTGACCGCCAAGCCGCGCGTGTTCGTGGCCAACGTGGGCGAGGGCGACTGCCCGGCGGGAGGGCCGCTGGCTGAGGCGGTGCGCGAGGCCGCCGCGCAGGAGGGCGCCGAGGTGGTGGTCATCTGCGCCGAACTGGAGGCGGCCCTGGCCGAGTGGCCGCCGGAGGACGCCGCCGCCTACCGCGCCGAACTGGGCCTGCACGAGTCGGGGCTGGCGAGCCTGGCCCGCGCAGCCTACCGATTGCTGCGGCTCATCACGTTCTTCACCACCACCGGCGGCAAGGAGGTGCGCGCCTGGCCCGTGCGCGAGAACACCCCGGCCCCCGTCGCGGCGGGCAAGATTCACACCGACATGGAGCGCGGGTTCATCCGCGCCGAGGTCGTCTCGTACCCCGACCTGATGCGCGCGGGGTCCTTCGCCGAGGCGCGCAACCGCGGCCTGCTGCGCCTGGAGGGCCGCGAGTACCTGGTGCAGGATGGCGACATCATCCACTTCCGGTTTGCGGTGTGAGGGTGGGGGGGGTAGCAATTAGCCGTCAGCGATCAGGTTCTGGCAGCAACTACCGCCCTCGCCAAACGCGTCATGCCCGCAACTGCCGAACGCTGACGGCTGAAGGCTGATTGCTGATTGCTGGCCGCTGGCCGCTGGCCTTTTTTGCCAAGAGCGGCCCATCGTGGTATAGTAAGGCATCGCGCCGGAAGCGCGGCGAACATCAGGCCGCGCTTTTGCCTTTTCGCTCCAGGCGCACGGACCTGGGGCAATCCCATGGAAAGGAGGTAAGATCATGCAGCGCGAATACGAGTTGACCTTCGTAATCCGCCCCGACAAGGACGATGAAGGCTTTGCCGCGGTAACCGACAAGGTTGCCGACTACGTCAAAGCCGCCGGCGGCGAGGTTACCAGCACGGATCTCTGGGGAAGGCGACGCCTCGCGTACCCCATCCGCAGATTCGCCGAAGGTTACTACGTCTTCATGCTCATCCAGATGGGCGCCAACGGCCTTGCCGAGTTGGACCGGAGCCTTCGCCTCAACGAAGACATCATCCGCCATCTGGTTGTCCGCAAAGACGAATGAGACCGTAACCGCCAACAAGCCTGGGTTTCTGTGAACAGCAAGGGGTGAGCGTATGACTCGCGGGTTGAACAAAGTGCTTCTGATTGGGAATCTGGGGCGCGATCCAGACCTGAAGTACACGCCATCGGGCAAGCCCATCACCACATTCACCCTGGCGTGCACGCGCAACTGGATCACATCCAATGGCGAACGGCGCGACGCCACGGAATGGTTCAACATCGTCGCCTGGGGTCCCCTCGCCGAAATCTGCAAGCAGCACCTGGTCAAGGGGAGCCGCATCTACATAGACGGCCACTTGCGGACCCGCACTTGGGAAGACCAGTCGGGGCAGAAGCAGACGACGGTAGAGGTGGTGGCCAAAGAGATGATCATGTTGGACAACCGCCCTGGCCCTGTGGAACGCCTGGAGGCCCAGCCCGACGACCTCTACGACGACGCCGAGTAGCGTGCCCTGTGCCCAGCAGTCCAGGCCAACCATTATCGTGTACATCCAGCAAATCCCTGAACATCTGGGAGTGAGAGGAAATGGAGAACAACGTGGAAGAGAAACAGCCGCGGCGTAGGTTCACCGCCCGCAAACCGATGCGCAAGCGACGCCCATCGTGCCCGTTCTGCACCGATACATCTAAGCGCATCTCATACAAAGACGTGGAGTCGCTCCGGTTCTTCCTGACGGAGCGCGGCAAGATCAAGCCGCGCCGCCGCGCAGGCACTTGCGCGAAGCATCAGCGGGTTGTGGCACGGGAGATCAAGCGCGCACGGCATCTCGCGCTGATCCCGTTCAGTCCCGAGCATCTTCGCTAGCGCCACGCGACGCGAAGCGCCCGCACGCGGATAGCGAAGGCTGCCGCGGCCCGTCGGGCGCTTCGCGCAATCGTGCACACCCTTCCCTGGGAGGCCACTTATGGCAAAGAGGGTAAAACCGGCCCAGCCGGCTGAACCGAAACAACTCACCAAGAAGCAGATCGCCAAGAGCGCGAGGGTGAGGCGGCGGGAACGCAACACCATCATCGGCATCACGCTGGTGGCCGTGCTTGTTGTCGGCGTGCTGATCTACGGCGCTATCTATGAGTACGTCGTCAAGCCCAACTCGCCCATCGCCACGGTGGACGGTGTGCCCATCTCCACGCGGCTGTACCAGAAGTACTGGCGCTATGCGCACGCCAATACCAGCGCAACGCTCCAGCAGTACCAGACCGAACTGGACCAACTCAACGCGAAGTCGGAGAAGAGCGACACCGATACCATGCTCATCCAGTACTACGAGCAGATGGTTCAGCAACTGAAGAACCAACTCATGGGCTTGGACATGGCCGTGCTGGACAGCATGATTGACGACGAGTTGGTGCGCCAGGAGGCCCGCAAGGAGGGCATCACCGTTACCCCCGAAGAAGTGCAGGCCGAGATTGAAAAGGCCTTCGGGTTTGAGCGGAACCCGCCCACGCCCACGCCGACCGAGGTGGTTACGGAGACGGCCACGGTAACCGAAACGGCTACCCCCGAGCCGACGCCGACCGTCATGACCGAGGCCCAGTTCCAGAGCGCCTACACCCGCCAGCGCGACTACCTCCAGCAGCAGTTTGGCTTCACCGAGCAGGAGTTCCGCGCCCTGTTTGAAATCCAACTCTTGCGCGACAAACTCCAGGCCGTGCTGGCCGAGCGCGTGCCCACAACCGAGGAGCAGGTGCACGCGCGCCACATCCTTGTGGACACCGAAGAAGAGGCCAAGAACGTGATAGAGCGCCTGAAGGCGGGCGAGGATTTCGCCGCGCTGGCCAAGGAACTGTCCAAGGACGACTCCAACAAAGATGAGGGGGGCGACCTGGGCTGGTTTGGCAGGGGCGTCATGGTAACCGAGTTTGAGAATGCGGCCTTCGCCCTGGAGCCCGGCAAGATCAGCGACCCCGTCAAGACGGACTACGGCTACCACATCATTGAGGTACTGGAGAAGGATGCCAACCACCCGCTGGATGAGGCCACTCTGGAACAGCGCAAGTCCACCGCGCTCCAGGATTGGCTGAGCACCCAGCGGTACTCGGACCGGGTGCGGCGCTACTGGTCCTCGGACAAGAAGCCGCGCGTGGCCGAGGCTACATCGTAGGCCGGCCACAGCGCATCGGCGCAACGAAACGCGAAGCGGGGAGCCATTTGCTCCCCGCTTTTCTGTTGGGGGCCGGCCCCCTTGTCATCCACCAATAACACGAATCGGCACGAAGGGTATTGGGCCCGACGCTGAAGCGCCAGGCTGAAGGGGCGAAGCCCTGCGGCATGCTGACCTCACCCCCTCGTTCCGCCTCTCCGCTGGCGGCGAGGGGGACGGCCGAAGGCTGGGGGTGGGGTGCGCGGCATGCCCGCCCGACGCTGAAGCATCGGGCTGAGGGGGCGAAGCCCTGCGGGCTATCCCCAGCCCCGAAGGGGCTTGGTTCGCTCAGCGCGGGGGTTTAGCCCCGCGCGGGTGCGCCTGCACCCCGCCCGACGCTGAAGCATCGGGCTGAAGGGGCGAAGCCCTGCGGGCTAGTCCCAGCCC
>JACIWU010000095.1 GCA_014360805.1 Chloroflexota bacterium | reverse complement strand
TTGGCCCGCCTTTTTAAGGAACCTTGAACGCTAGCGAAGATGATCACAGCAGGTCAACTTATTCAGTACAGGACTTCCAGTGATGACTGCACTCTCACTGAGCATCTCAGGGCTCATTTTGCTCAGATGAAACAGGAGCGTCATCCAATGTATTTGACGCTGGATGAGTTTGATAGGGTCCTCCAGTGGAAACTACGCGGTCAGTACGGAAGACAGCGGGAAAGACGCAAAGCAAATACGGATGATGTGATACGTGTCGTAACAGGAGCTGCACTTTCTATCGAACATCCTGACAAAGATTACGAAATTGAGTTGCAGTTTGGGATACTATGCACGCTTCGGGGAGTAGGTGTTCCTGTGGCATCGGCCATCCTGGCTCTTGTATTTCCCGAGAGATATGCGGTGATTGATTTCAGGGGTTGGAGACAGGTGTTTGGTGAAGAGAGAACAGCGTTTTCAGTTTCGGACTACAAGCGATACCTTCGAGAGATACAGAATCTAGCACAACAGTTGGGATGGCCTGTCCAAGAAGTTGACCTGGCGATTTGGGAATATGATCGTATCAATGGCAGAAAGGCCGGTGCAACCACAGCGGCGGGCTAACATCTTGCTCAAGCCGACTGCGCTCCGCTGCGCTCGCTCCGCCCTGCGGCTTATGCGCATCGTTAGCCAGCGCAAGAGAAACGTAGTATAATTGAAGTAACAATGTTCCGGGGAGGATGCTTATGAGATGGCAAGATTACATTGTCGTTGATCCCAGCATTTGTCACGGGAAAGCCTGTGTCAAGGGTACGCGTATTCCGGTCTCGGTTATACTGGACAATTTAGCCGCCAGCCTCTCCCTAGACGAGATTCTGCGTAGTTACCCGTCTTTGAGTCGGGAAGCCGTGCAAGCCGCTATTTCATACGCTGCCGAGTTGGCCCGCGAGCGTGTGGTGGCCATTCCAGTATAGATGACACGATGGCATTCAAGGTTGACGAGAATCTGCCGGTTGAGATAGCCGATTTGTTGCGCCAATCTGGCTATGATGCCGTTACTGTTTCTGAGCAGCACTTGGAAGGTTCAACCGATTCCGCTATTGCTTCTGTATGCCAGGAGGAAGGGCGTGCCTTGGTCATCTTGGACACAGATTTCGCTGACATTCGTGCATATCCCCCGGCCCAGTTCCCTGGCTTGATAGTTCTACGTTTACACCAGCAAGATAAACCCCACGTTCTTGAGGTCATTGAGCGTCTGATCCCATTGCTTTCCAGCGAGCCACTTGAGCATCTTCTATGGATTGTTGAAGAGACACGTGTAAGGATTAGGAGCTAGCCAGATCTGCGCTGGCTAATACGCGCTTGCACCTGACGCCGCTACGCTACGCTTCGCGGCGCAGGTGAAGCGCAGGCCGCCGGGCCCGTTCATGGATTACACCAGACTCTATCCATAAACTGCGGGGCAAGCCCCGTAATTCCCTGTCTGCTTCCACAAACACTTCAACGGGTTCTTCATCGCGACGACGAAGACGGTACCGAATGCCTATGTCCTGAAAATCTCCTACCTTCGGGGAAACTCGCGCGTGGGGCGGGTTTCCACCCCTGCCCTCGGGCTTGACCGCCGACGGCGATTGGGTATACTAGCGGTGTGCCTTTGGGAAACCCGTTCCGATGCGCTAGGAGGCGAGCCGTGTCCGAGTTGACCCGCTTGTACGACGAGATCAACCAGTGTCAACGCTGTCCGCTGGGGCGGACGCGCACGAAAGCCGTGCCCGGCGAAGGCCCCGAAGACGCCGACATCATGTTCATCGGCGAAGCGCCGGGGTTTCACGAAGACCAGCAGGGGCGGCCCTTTGTGGGGGCGGCGGGGCACTTCCTGGAGCAACTGCTGGCGAGCATCGGCCTGAAGCGGCGCGACGTGTACATCTGCAACGTCATCAAGTGTCGCCCGCCCGGCAACCGCGACCCGTTGCCCAACGAGATTCAGGCGTGCGCCGAGTTCCTGGACAGGCAGATAGCCCTCATCAAGCCGCGCCTCATCGTAACCCTGGGGCGCTACTCCATGGCCAAATACTTCCCGCAGTCGCCCATCAGCCGCATCCACGGTCGCCCGCAGCGGCTGGGGGATGTCATCGTGCTCCCGCTGTACCATCCGGCGGCGGCCCTCCACCAGCCACGGTACAAGGCCGACATAGAGGAAGACTTCAAGAAGATACCCGCGCTGTTGCAGGAATCCATCGCCCTGGACGAGACGCCTCCTCCCGCCGGCCCTGTAGAGGCCGAGCAATTGAGCCTGTTTTAGCGTTTCGCACATTTGTGCTATAATAGAGGCGATGGCGAAGACGGGCAAGAGCAAGAAACGAAAACCCTCTCCCCCGCTCCGTTTCCGGGGCGAGGTCGCGGGGCTGCTTCTCATCGCGCTCGCCCTCGTAACGCTGCTCAGCATCCTTTCGGTGAGCCAGGGGAGCATCACCGAGACGTGGCTCAACCTGCTGTTCCTGGCGTTCGGCTACGGGGCCTACGTTACGCCGTTCGGGTTTGCGGCCATCGGCCTGTGGTTGATTCTGAAAAGCATCGGGCGCGAGCCGGCGATCGATCCGGAGAAGCCCGTGGGGGTTGCGGTGCTGTTCCTCCTGGGGCTGGGCGTGCTGCACATGCTCCCTTCGGCGGTGTCGCCGCGCCAACTGGCCGCCAGCGGGAACGGCGGGGGCTACCTGGGGTGGCTCATCAGCCAGGCGCTCATCCGCGGCCTGGGCGGGGTGGGCGCATGGATTGTGGCCATCGCGGGCTTGCTGGTGGGGATTCTGATGACGGCGGGCATCTCCCTGTCGGAGATGGCCGCTTTTGCGCGTGCGGCGGTGGCGCGCCTGCGGAGGGGCAAAGCCCCGCCGTATGTGGTCAACGAGGGGCGGCCGGCAGCGCCCGCGGAAGCCGTGAGCGAGCCGGCGGCGCCTCCCGCGCGAGCAGCCGCGCCCGCGCCCAAGCCGGTCATCATCGGCGGGGAGGCCCCCCAGCCGCCCAAGCCGACCGGCCCCCTGTTCCCGCGCATCCTCGGCGGGGCGCAGAAATGGGAACTGCCCCAAATCGCCGACATCCTGGAGCAAAACGTTGAGATTGAAATCAGCCAGTCGGAGATCCGCGAGCGCGTGCGCATCATTGAGGAGACGCTGGCGAGTTTCGGCGTCCCGGCCCGCGTGATTGAGGTGAACCAAGGCCCCACCGTTACGCAGTTCGGCGTGGAGCCGGGCTACGTGGAGCGCAAGGACGAACGCGGCCAGGTCCGCAAGTCCAAGATCAAAGTCAGCAAGATCAGCGCCCTGGCGAACGATTTGGCGCTTGCCCTGGCGGCCAGCCCGATTCGGATTGAAGCGCCGGTGCCGGGCCGCTCCATCGTCGGGATTGAGGTGCCCAACGGCCAGACCTCGCTGGTGGGGCTGCGGGGCGTCATGGAGTCCGAGGCGTTCCGAAGCCTAACGTCCAAACTGCGCATCGCCCTGGGGCAGGACGTGTCGGGGCAGGCGGTGGTGGCCGACCTGGCGGCCATGCCCCATCTGCTCATCGCGGGCGCGACGGGTTCGGGCAAGTCGGTCTGCATCAATTCCATCATCGCGTGCCTGCTGCTCAACAACACGCCGGACGATTTGCGGCTCATCATGGTGGACCCCAAGATGGTGGAGTTGGTCCCGTTCAACGGGATTCCGCACCTCTTGTCGCCGGTGGTGGTGGATTTGGAGCGCGTGGTGAGCGTGCTGAAGTGGACAACCCGCGAGATGGACCGCCGCTACAAACTCTTCTCCAAGGCGGGCGCGCGCAACCTGGACGCCTACAACCGCATGGCGGCGGGGCGCGGCGAGAAGCCTCTGCCGTACATCGTGGTCATCATTGACGAACTGGCCGACCTGATGATGGTGTCGCCGGAGGAGGTGGAGCGGTCCATTTGCCGCATCGCGCAGATGGCGCGGGCCACCGGCATCCATCTGGTGATCGCCACGCAGCGCCCGTCGGTGGATGTGGTAACCGGCCTCATCAAGGCGAACTTCCCGGCGCGCATCTCGTTCGCGGTAACGTCGCAGGTGGATTCGCGCGTGATCCTGGACACGCCCGGGGCCGAGAAACTCCTCGGGCGCGGGGACATGCTGTTCATGTCGCCCGACTCCAGCAAACTGCAGCGCCTGCAAGGGTGCTTCGTTTCGGATCAGGAACTGGCCCGGCTGGTGAATCACTGGAAAGGGATGTACACGGTCAGCGAGACGCAACCCACCGAGGTGGTGCAGCCGTCGCTCTGGGGCGATATGGAGCCGGTGCAGGTCGGTGCCGAGGGCGCGGGGGAGGAGGATGCGCTGTTGGAGCGAGCCATAGAGGAGGTGCGGGCCGCGAATCGGGCCTCCATCTCGCTGCTCCAGCGCCGCCTGCGAATCGGGTACTCGCGCGCGGCCAGGCTGATTGACATTCTGGAAGAAAAGGGTATCATAGGTCCCGAAGAGGGGCCGGCCCGCACCCGCCGAGTTCTGTTGGGAGACGACAGGAGCGCACTCCCGCCGCTTGACAGCGAATAGGGCCGTTGCTATAATCGCCCTGCACTCTTGCAAACGAGGGCAATCCGACGGTGGGGGCATTCCGAATCGTGATGCCAAGGTTGTCTCGTTTCCGGTCTCTGACAAACGTTCCTCGTACATCCCACCTTGCGCACATGGGCAACACGCAGAAAGGAGGTGAAGACCGAAACAAAGGTTTTTGCCGAAACAGTCGTGAGCACAGGAATCCCCAGAACATCTCTTTAGGAGGAGAACGACATGCGTAACCGTGTGTTTGCTGCACTGAGCATCCTGCTCATCGTGTCCATGGTGCTGGTGGCGTGCGGCGCGAAGCCGACCCCGACCGCGCCCGCACCGTACCAGGCCCAGCCGACCCCCACGCCGGAGCCGACGACTCCGCCGCCCCCGCCCGCCATCGGGACCGAGGCGCAGCCGCTGACGATGGTCTTCGTCCCGTCGGGCGACACGCAGCGGATTCTGGCCGGCGCGGAGAAACTGGACAAACTCATCAAGGAGAAGACCGGCCTGGTTACCAAGTCCAGCGTGGCCACCTCGTACGCGGCGGTGATTGAGGGCATGGGTGCCGAGAAGATTGACATCGGCTGGCTGGCCCCGCTATCCTACGTCCTGGCCAAGGACAAGTACGATGTCCAGTTGCTGCTCATCACCATCCGCTACGGCAAGGCCACCTACAAGGGCCAGATCAACGTCCGGGCCGACTCGGGCATCAAGACCCTCCAGGACTTGAAGGGTAAGAAGTTCGCCTTCACCGATCCGGTCTCCACGTCGGGCTATCTGTATCCGTATGCCCTGTTCAAGAAGAACGGCATTGACCCGGCCAAGGACTTCGCCGAGACCGTCTTCACCGGCGGCCACACGGCGGCCGTGCTGGCGGTGTACAACGGGCAGGTGGATGCCTCCGCCTCCTACGACGACGCCCGCGGCACGCTGGCGAGCAACTACCCCGACATCAAGGACAAGGTGGTGGTTCTCACCTACACCGATGAGATTCCCAACGACACCGTGTCCGTCCGCAAAGGCCTGCCCGAGGATGTGGTGGCCAAACTGAAGCAGGGCTTGCTGGACATCGCCCAGACCGAAGAAGGCAAGCAGGTTCTGCAGGAAATCTACGAGATCGGCGGCCTGGCCGAGGGCACGGATGCTATGTTTGACCCCATCCGCCAAGTGGCGACCGCCCTGGGCATTGAACTCGCCAATTGGAAGGGTGTGTCGGTTCCGTTCAAGGTGGGCCAGGTTACCGACACGGGCGGCATCGACGACAAGTCCTTCAACGCCACGGCTTGGAAGGGCGTTGAGGACGCCATGAAGAAACTGTTCGTGGAAGGCAAGTACCTGGAGTCCCAGCAGCAATCCGACTACGCCAAGAACATCACCGAGTTCATCCAGCAGAAGTACGACCTGATCATCACCGTGGGCTTCCTGCTGGGCGTGGACACGGCGAAGTTCGCGAAGGAAAATCCGAACGTCAAGTTCGCCATCGTGGACTACGCGTATCCCGACTGCTGGCCGGGCGCGGTTGTGGGCAAGGACTGCGGCTCGGACACGCCGATCCCGAACGTGCGCGGCCTCACATTCAAGACGGACGAGGCGGCGTTCCTGGCCGGCTACGTGGCTGCGGCCATGACCAAGACCGGCAAGGTGGGCACCTTCGGCGGCATGAAGATCCCGACCGTTACCATCTTCATGGACGGGTTTGAGTACGGCGTCAAGTACTACAACGAGAAGCACGGCACCAACGTGCAGGTGCTCGGTTGGGATTCGGCCAAGCAGGAAGGCACCTTCACCAACGACTTCATTGACATCCAGAAGGGCCGCCAGGTGGCTGAGTCACTCTTTGACGAGGGCTGCGACATCGTCATGCCGGTGGCCGGGCCTGTGGGCCTTGGCGCGGCGGCGGTGGCGAAGGAGCGCGGCCTGATGATCATCGGCGTGGACACCGACTGGTACATCAGCGCGCCCGAGTACAAGGAGACCTACCTGACCAGCGTCCTGAAGAACATGGACGTGGCCGTGTACGACACCATCAACTCCGTGGTCAAGGGCACGTTCAAGGGCGGCGAGAACTACGTCGGCACGCTCAAGAACAAGGGCGTGGGCATCGCCCCGTTCCACGACTACGAGAGCAAGATTCCGGCGGGCCTCACCGACGAACTGAAGCAGATCACCGACGACATCATCGCCGGCAAGATCAAGACCAGCCCGTAATAAGCATGTTGGGACACACAGGTTGGGCGGCGCGTCCTGCGTCGCCCAACCTGTCGTACCTGTAGAATGAGCCGACAGCGCTGTCGCGCAAACTGAAAGACACAAGGAGAGACATGGCCCCTGTCCTTGAGTTGCGAGGGATTACCAAGGCCTTTCCAGGCGTTCTGGCGAATGACCACATTGACCTGACGCTGGAAGAAGGGGAAATCCTCGCCTTGTTGGGCGAGAACGGCGCCGGCAAAACGACGTTGATGAACATCCTCTACGGATTGTATCAACCCGATGCCGGCGAGATTTTTGTCCGCGGCAAGAAGGCCGAAATCCACGAACCCAACGATGCCATCCGCCTCGGCATCGGCATGGTGCACCAGCACTTCATGTTGGTGCCCGTCTTCACCGTTACCGAGAACGTCATGCTGGGCGTGGAATCCATGCGCTACGGCCTGTTCCTGGACCGCAGGAAGGCTGCCGCCAAGGTTCGGGAGATCTCCGAGCAATACAAGTTGGAAGTGAACCCCGACGACTATATCAAGGATTTGCCCGTGGGCGTGCAGCAGCGGGTGGAAATCATCAAGGTGCTGTACCGCAAGGCCGATATTCTGATCCTGGACGAACCTACGGCCGTGCTCACGCCCCAGGAGGTTGAGGAGTTATTCAAGATCATCCGGTCTTTGCGCGAGCAGGGCAAATCCATCATCTTCATCACCCACAAGTTGAAAGAGGTCATGGCCATCGCCGACCGCATCACCGTGCTGCGCCAGGGGCGGGCTGTGGGGACGACGACGCCCTCCGAGGCCACCATGGAGCGCCTCGCCCAGATGATGGTGGGCCGCGAGGTGGAACTGGTGGTCAAGAAGAAGCCCGCGAAGCCCGGCGATGTGGTGCTGGACGTGGAGAACCTGCATGTCGTGGATCACCGCGGCAATGTCGCGGTGCGGGGCGTTACGTTTGACGTGCGGGCAGGCGAGATTCTCGGCGTGGCGGGGGTGCAGGGCAATGGGCAGACCGAACTGGTGCGCGCGCTGACGGGGCTGCTGCGCCCCG
Organism: Chloroflexota bacterium; assembly: GCA_014360805.1. Taxonomy (NCBI): domain Bacteria; kingdom Bacillati; phylum Chloroflexota; species Chloroflexota bacterium. The sequence goes on along the minus strand of JACIWU010000095.1, from coordinate 3,456 downwards.
AGATGGGCCGCATCCGCGTCAATGGCGTGGACGTTACGCATGCTTCGCCGCGCAAAATCCTGGAGCAGGGCGTGGCGCACGTGCCCGAAGACCGCCAGAAGGATGGCCTCATCCTCAAGTACCCCGTCCATGATAACCTGGTGCTGAACACCTACTACATCCCGCCCTTTGCCAAAGGGGTCAACCTCCAGTTCGGGGAAATCTACAAGGCGGCCGCCGAGCGCGCATACGAGTTTGACATCCGCACTCCCAACATCTACGTGCCCGTGTCTACGCTTTCGGGCGGCAACCAGCAGAAGACGATCGTGGCGCGGGAGTTCAGCCGCCCTATTCGGCTGCTCATCGCGTCTCAGCCCACCCGTGGCCTGGACGTCGGCTCCATTGAGTACATCCATCAGCGGATTGTGCAGAAGCGGGACGAGGGGGCGGCGGTGCTGTTGGTGTCGCCGGAACTGGACGAGATTCTGGCGCTGTCGGACCGCATCGCGGTGATGTATCGGGGGCAGTTTGTGGCGATTCTGCCGGCCGCCGAGGCGACGCGCCAGAAACTGGGGCTGCTGATGGCAGGGGTGAGCGTGGCAGAGGCCGAGGCTGCCGAAGAAGCGCCCGCGCCGGTGGAAGAGAACCCCGCTCTGTGAATGTCGCGGATTTGAGGAGAGACCCTTGAGCGAACGGAAGGAACGCGCATTGAGAAACGATCAGGACACTCGCGCTCAGGCCCTCGCGAAGTTGTTGTTGCGGCCGGCGCGAGGCAGCCTGTTGCAGGCCATCCTGCTGCCTGTGCTGGCGGTGTTTACGGCGCTCATCATCGGGGCGCTGGTCATCGTTTTCACCGACCTGCAAGTGCTCAACCTGTACAAGGACTTCTTCTCGGCGCCGGGCAAGGCCCTGGCCGCATCCTGGAAGTCCATTGCCAGCGCCTATAGCGCGCTGTTCAAAGGCTCCATCGGCAACCCCGCCGAGTTCGCCAACGCCATCAGCGTGCTGCGCGAGACGGGCGACACGGCCCCGCTGCGGCAGGCGTTTTGGCCCATCAGCGAGAGCCTGGTAACGTCGGTGCCGTACATTTTCGCGGGGCTGGCGGTGGCCCTGGGTTTCCAGTGCGGCCTGTTCAACATCGGGGCCGAGGGGCAGATTTTCATCGGCGCGCTGGCGTCGGTGTACGTGGGCTACAGCGTCAAGGGGCTGCCTCAGTACATCCACCTGCCGCTGGCCTTCTTCGCAGGCGCGGCAGCGGCCGGCCTGTGGGCGGCTGTGGCCGGTGTCCTGAAGGCGAAGACCGGCGCGCACGAGGTCATCAACACCATTATGATGAACTACATCGCCTTCTTGCTGAGCGACTGGCTGCTGAACGGCCCTATGAGACGGCCCGGCTGGGCGCCCATCAGCCCGGCCATCCGGGATTCGGCCTGGCTTCCCAAGTTCTTCCCCGACCCGCTGCGGTTTCATGCCGGGTTCTTCGTGGCGCTGGGCATCGCCGCCGTGGTGTATTGGCTCCTGTTCAAGACCACCATCGGGTTTGAGATTCGGAGCGTGGGCGCGAACCCCGACGCCGCGCGCTACGCGGGCATCAGCGTTACGCGCAACTTCGTCTTGGCGATGTTCCTGAGCGGGGCGCTGGCAGGCATGGCCGGCGCCAACGAGGTGCTGGGCGTGAACCACCAACTGGCCAGTGCCTTCTCGTCGGGCTACGGGTTTGACAGCATTGCGCTGGCGCTGCTGGGCAAGAGCCACCCCGCTGGGGTGGTCCTCGCGGCGCTCCTATTCGGCACGCTCCGCAGCGGGGCGACCCGTATGCAGTCGCTGGCAGGGGTGCCCGTAGATATCATCTCCATCCTACAAGCGTTGGTGATCATCTTCATCGCCGCGCCGGCGATCATCCGCTGGATCTATCGGATCCGCCTGGAGCGAGAGGTAGGCGAGACGGTGTTCACCCGCGGCTGGGGTCAGTGATAGGGGGACAGACATGGCAGTTGCTGCACGGAACGCTGAATTGACCATCGCAAGGCGGCGACACGCCGGTATGGGGATTTTCTTCCTCGCCGTCGCGCTGGTTATCGTGGGCATTTTCGCCCGTACCACGCCGGCGGGCCTGGATACGACGTTCGGTTTGAACCCCGCCCGCCTGACCACGGCCATGAGACTGCCCGATTTGGTGCTCCCCTCGCTCCCCAGTCTGTGGTTCTTGGCGGCCGTGTGCGCGTTCCTGGGCGGCTGGCAGGTTGCCAAGGGGTTCCGCAGCACCGGCTGGGCGCTGGGCGTGGTCGCCTTTGCCTTCGTGGCGGCGTTCCTCATCTGGGCCGCACGGGGAAAGTCCATGAACCTGGTCGGGATGCTCTCATCCAGTTTGCTGCGGGCCATCCCCATCGCGCTGGGCGCGTTCTGCGGGATTCTGTGCGAACGCGCGGCGGTCATCAATATCGCCATTGAGGGGATGATGCTGACGGCTGCGTTCATGGCGGCGTGGGTTGGGAGCATCACGCACAACCTCTGGATCGCGCTGATGGCGGCCATGCTGTCCAGCGCCTTCCTGGCGGCCATCCTGGCGGTCCTGTCCATCAAGTTCAAGGTAGACCAGATTGTGAGCGGCACGGTGATCAACATCTTCGCCACGGGCCTCACCAGTTACCTGAGCGCGAAGTTCTTACAGGTGTATCAGAACCTGAACAACCCGGGCATCTTCAAACCGATTTCGCTGCCACTCCTTTCGCGAATCCCCATCATCGGCCCGGTGTTCTTTGAGCACAACATCATCGTGTACATCACCTTCCTGCTGCTCATCCTCATCCACGTGATGCTGTTCTACACGCGGTGGGGGCTGCGCACGCGGGCCGTGGGCGAGCACCCGAAGGCCGCCGACACCCTGGGCGTAAACGTGTTCCGCACGCGCTACATCAACGTCATCATGGGCGGGCTGGTGGCCGGCATCGGCGGGGCGTTCTTCACCATCGGCTCCGTGGGGCGGTTTGACGAGGTGATGACGGCGGGCAAGGGGTTCATCGGCCTGGCCGCTATGATCTTCGGCAAGTGGACGCCCTTCGGGGCCTTCGGCTCGTCCATCATCTTCGGGTTCGCCGACTCGCTCCAGACCAAGTTGCAAATCCTACAGGTGCCGATTCCGTCCGAGTTCTTGCTGATGGCGCCGTACCTGGTTACCATGGTGGTGCTGGCGGGGGTCATCGGCCGCGCCATTCCTCCCGCCGCCGACGGCCAGCCCTACGAGAAGCAATAGTCGTGCCGCGCAACTGTGCTTGCAAGAGGGCGCCAGCGTGCGCCCTCTGCGCGTTTCTGCTACGCTCGCCATCCACGAATCACACGAATCCACACGAATGGAGAACAGGAAGACACGTAGGGCGGCTTGCCATGCCCGCCGTGGCAGGGGCGGGTAGCCGAGGTGGGGCCGACTAGGGCCCAGGCGCGGGGCGTGGGGGGACAACACCAGTGCCCAACCCGAAA
>JACIWU010000094.1 GCA_014360805.1 Chloroflexota bacterium | reverse complement strand
CTGGTGATCGCGGGCGGGTACGCGGCGTGGTTCGTGGTCATCACCCTGCTGCCCCAACTGGCCCAGCAGGCCAGTCGGTGGGCGGTGTGGCTGCACAGATGAACTTCACCTTTCGGAGGACAGCGTGATGCTCCGCACCGGCACGCCAAATCGGCGCGCCACGACGCTATGGGCCAGTTCGTGCGCCAGGACGGAACCGAAGAACAGCAGGCTCGTGGCAACTCCTACGGTCCAATAAAGCCCCGGACTCCATCCGGGGTATTCGTTCGGGAAGAAAAACTGCGCCAGGCTCAGGCTCACCAGCACGAAGATGATGAACCACGTGTAGTGAAGCCCTACAGGAATGCCCCCGATTTTCCCCAACCTGATAGAACTCTGCATGTCCCCTCGCTTTCTGGGCGGACGCCTACACCTCTTCCGCCTCTTCCTCGCCCTCCTGCACCTTGTACAGTTTGTCGGGGCTTGTCAGTTTGTCAATGTAGAGAATCCCGTCCAGGTGGTCTATCTCGTGCTGGAGGACGCGGGCCAGGAAGCCACGGGCCGAGATCTTCACGCGCTTGCCGTTTTCGGCCAGCGCCCTGACGACGACGCTCTCGTAGCGTTCTACCTCGCCCACGTAGCCCGGCACCGAAAGGCAGCCCTCGTTCCCTACCTGCGAGCCGCTGGCCCGGACGATTTCGGGGTTGATGAGGCAGAACGCCTTGCCGCCCAACAACTCGTCCTCATCCTCCGGAACCTCTATGACCACGACGCGGTGCAGCACGCCCACTTGATTGGCAGCCAGCCCCACGCCCGGCGCGGCGCGCATGGTCTCCAGCAAGTCGGCGCACAGCGCCTGGATTTCGGGCGTGATGCGCTTGACCTCCTTCGCCTTCTTGCGGAGGAGGGGATGCCCGTTCACAAGAATCTCTCTCACAGCCATAACCGTAACGACGTTCTCCTCACACGGGATGTTTCACGAGACCACCTGGATGAACTCCACCAGGTTGCCGTCGGGATCTCGCACGAAAACGGATTTGGAACCGTCGGGCCGCTCCACCAGGTCGCCGAGAGGGGGATACCCGCTCTCCGCCAACCGCGCACCCATGGCACGCGCATCGGAAACCGTGAGCGCGAAGTGCGCCGCAAGCCCGCGGCCCTCTCGGGCTTTGCGCTCCGCGGTGAGCGGGACGGTGTCCACCTCTCCCTGCAGCACGTGAACCTGGCCATCGCCCGCTTTCAGCCACAGCCCGGGTACGCCTCGGGGCGGTCTGGGCAAAGGCTCCAGCCCGAGCAGTTCGCAGTAGAATCGCTCCGCGCGCGCCAAATCGCTCACCATGATGCTGGCATGGTGCAATGAAAGGGCTTTCAACGTGGCCTCCTGCGTCCTTCCTGTGGGACGCAAAGCCGGATCGCCTTCGCTGGGCTATACGGCCCGCATGATCTCCTTGATTTTCGCCGTCAGGGCCAAGCCCTCGTGATAGGGCCGCTGCCACATGTTGCGCCCGAAGATCAGCCCGGTGGCCCCGGCTTCCATGCAGATGCGGGCTTTCTCCAGCAAATCCTCATCGCCGATTTTGCTCCCGCCGGAGAATAGGACCATCGTCTTGCCCGCCGATTCCACCACCTTGCGGACGGCCTGAGCGTAGTCCAATTTCAGGGTGTTGTACGGCTTGGGCGACGCCTGATTCTTCTCCGGCTCAAAGTCGGGCACGTTGAGTTTGACCACGTCGGCGCCCAGTTCGTCGGCGACGCGGGCCGCGTAGTCCACGGCGTAGAGGCTATCTCGGCCGCCCTTCTCCTCCACGGCCCAGCCGCGCGGGTAGGCCCAGACGATAACGGGCATGCCGAACCTTTCGGCCTCTGCGCGAATCTGCATGAACTGGACGAAGTCCTGATCCTGCGCGGGCGAGCCGACGTACAGCGTGTACCCGACGGCATCGGCCCCCAGGCGCACGGCGTCCTCCACGGTGGCCGTCTGTGGCGAGAAGGCTTCATCGTCGGGCGGGATGTTGGTCTTGCCGTTGAGTTTCAGGACGAGCGGGACCTTGCCGGCGTACTTGGGCATGTACTTCTCGGCCAGGCCGATGTGAAACACGATGCCCGAATAGCCGCCTTCCAGGGCCAGCCGGGCCTGGTATTCGGGGTTGAGCGCCTCGGGATTGGCGAAAAAGTCTATCGGCCCGTGTTCCAGCCCCTGGTCAATGGGGAGCAGGAGCATGGTGCCGTTGCCCGGGCCGTGCTCGTACAACAGGCGGTACAGCCGGGCGCGCTTGCCTATCCCCAGGTGCAAATCGTCTAGACGAGGTCTTGGACTCATGTTCCCCTCCTGTCCGTTGCGGGTCAACGGTTCTGTGAAAATTATACCTTTACAAGTCCTATTTTACCAAACGGCGTGGTCTGGGTATATGACGTGGGTCATACGCGACCCGAACCGAGGCGTGGCGCGATGGAGTTGCCGCGCCCGTCGGGTGGGCAACAGACGTTGCTCACCCAACGGGCATTCGCTTGCTGTCGGTTGGCATTACTCAAACGTGCAGATGGCGCCAGGCCGCTTGACCCGGAGCGCCAGGCTCTCAAAGACGCGAAAGACGTGGTCCATCCCGTCCGGGCCCAGGTACGCCGTGATGATGTCCTGGCCGATGGCGAGGTCCAGGTTCTCGGGACCGGTGGCCACCAGGAACCCCTGCCGGCTCTTGAGCGCGGGGGTCGGGACGATGGTCTTCACGAGTTCGCGAATCTGCGCGATTTCCAGGACGCCGGTTCCGCCGTTGACGCGGTGGAGTTTGGCGAACAGGTCGGTGCTGAGCACCAGCGCGAACTCGCCGGTGAACCCGGCTGCGGTGAGTTTATTCCAGGCCGCAAGGACGGTTTCCAGCGCCGCGCCGGGGGTTGTCTCCCATTCGCCCAGCGGGACGGTGGTGCGCCCCTTGATCTTCAGGAGACCGGGCTCCCGGGCCTGGCCGTGGAACAGGAGCGCGTCCTCGGCGCGGGCCACGGTGAACGCCGCTGCCGCCGCCGGGCTGAAGTCCACCTCGCCGCCGTGCTGGCGCGCCAGGGCCACATCATCCCAGCGCAGGACGAAATCCTTGGAGATGGTGGTCAGCGGGATGTACTCGCGCTCGGCCAGTTCCACCGCCTCCGCGCCTTCCTCGCCCTCAAACCCGACGGCAGCGCCGGTTACGCCGCCCAGCCTATCCACGGGCACGACCTGGACGCCCGCGCCCAGGGGGCCGAACAGGTGCAGGAAGCGCCGCCCAGCCAGGGTCTTGCGCGCCACTTCCACCACCAGGTTGTCTAGTTTTTGCCACTCTTCGCTGGTCAGGGGCGCGTCTTCTCGCATCAACAGATCTGACATGGTATCCTCCTTTGTGTGCTGTCTATTCTTTCAGACTACCGACGGTAAATCCCTTCGTCGGAGAAGGGGCCTTCTCACCCGCCTTCTGCAGCGACTGGAGCAGGTCCGAGAACACGGCATCGTGATACACTTCGTGGTCGCGGATGCGGGCGATGAGGGCCTTCAGCCCCTCGTCCGCGATTTTGTTCAGTTGCTCCGAGTATACCTCGGTTACCTCGCGCTCGGCGCGGATGTCGGCGGCGAGCATGGCGGCGGTGTCGGTGCTCTGGTTCACCGCCGTGCGCTCAATCTCCACGGAACCGCCCATCCCCGCCATCTCCTCGGCAAGCCAGCCCAGGTGCTGCATCTCGTTGATGGCCTGCATCTCCAACTCGCGGGAAATGTCGCAGTGGGGCGTAACGAAGGAATGCCACAGGTACTGCAGGATGACCGTGTACTCGTGACGAACGCCCTTGTCCAGCACATCCAGCGCGACAGGGTCAGGGGATGCCGCCTGGGCTTCGGGCGGTGTTTCCGCCGCGAGGGCGGCTACCTCATCGGCGAACTTCACAAAGTCCTCGCGGTGCGCCTTCTCGTCGCTGACGATGCGTTCCAGCAGCCGCTTCAGTTTGGGGTCGTCAATGGCGGCGATGTGCTGCTCGTAGAGCGCGATGGCGTCGTCCTCGGCAGTTACGTCCAGCCGCATGTTGGCTGCGTGGTCATCGGTCCGCTTCACGGGGGCACGCTCCAGCGTGGGCGTGCCGCCCAGTTCCACGATGGCGTCGGCCAGCCAGTCAAAGTGCCGCATCTCGTCGCGTGCGATGGCCTCAATCTCGGCGGGGATTTCGCCCTCGCCCATGGCATAGGCGTGCAGGAGGTACTGCACGATGGCCATGTGCTCGCCCCGCATGTCCTCGTTCAACATGGCAATGACATCGTCTTTGCTTATCGTCATGGCGTCCTCCTCATCCTTTTAGATGCCGTGCGTGCCGATTTGGGTTTCCGTTCACAGCCATTATACAGGATATTCGTCGTTCTGTGAAGTCGCGCGCTCATCGGGTGATGGCGGCGCGATGGAGTGCGGGGAGACATGCGCGCCCTGCCCGCGATGGCCTCGGGGCTGGCCTGTGCGCCTACTGCTTCACGTGGACGACGTGTTGCGGGTACGGGATTTCAATGCCCTCGCGGTCAAAGTCCTCCTTGATTCGCCTCTGCAAATCCCTGGAGATGGCCCATTGTGCCCCTGCCCTGACCTTCATCACGATGCGCAGCGTAATGCCCGATTCGGCCAGCGCCGTGACTCCCAGCACCTGTGGCGGCTCCAGCACGTCCGCCTGGAACTCCGGTGCCGACGCCAGGGTTTCGCCCACCCGCGCCAGGATGCTCATGGCGTGTCCCAGGTCGGTCTCGTAGGCCACGTCCACGTCCACGATGACCCGCGCCCAGTCCTTGCTGGCGTTGGAGACGATCTTGATCTCGCTGTTGGGGACGACGTGGAGCGTGCCGTTGAAGCCGCGCACGGCCGTGCGCCGCAGCGACATCTCCTCCACCGTGCCCGTAACGCCGGCGATGGTTACGAGGTCGCCGATGCCAAACTGGTCTTCCAGCAGGATGAACAGCCCGGCCAGGACATCCTTGATGAGGCTCTGTGTGCCAAGCCCGACGGCGACGCCCACCACGCCCGCGCTCGCCAGGAGCGGAGCCACGTTGATGCCCAGTTCGGTGAGGATGGTCAGCAAGACGATGACAAGGATGACGCCAGTGCCCAGGCGGTTTACGGTGCGAATGATCGTTTCCCTGTGTTGTTTCCGCGTCTCCAGCCGCACCGCGCCTTTATCGTCCAGCGCGCGCGCCAGCGCCAAAGCCAACACCCGCACCAGGCGCACTCCCACGTAGCCCAGCACCAGTATCAGCGCGATCTTGCCGGCCTTGCTACCCCATGTGAACAGGATGCTCTGCCAGTCCATTTCGCTCATCGGCCTTGCCCTCCTATCCGTATAGGGATGATGCGGTTTCCCGCTGCAGAGGTACGGTACTTCGCGCACAACGCTGATTGGAATTGTAGCCCATGTTGTGCTATAATTCAAGTGGCACGCCACCCCGAATGCCGCCTGGATGGGCACGCTGTAGGGAGGCGCAACATCGGGAACCGCAGTGCGACTCTACGCAGGAGGACTTCTCATGAATCCAATTGCTTTTCAGGTTGGCCCCTTTGCCGTTCGCTGGTACGGGCTGCTCATCGTAACGGGGATTCTCGCTGCCGCCTACATCGCCACACGCGAGGCGCGCCGACGCGGCGAGGATCCCGAGCACGTGTGGAACGGCCTCCTCCTCTGCCTGGTCTTGGGCATCATCGGCGCGCGGCTGTATCACGTCTTCTCCTCGCCCGCCGACGGCTCCCTGGGCTGGTGGTACTATCGCCAGAACCCCATCGCCATCCTGAAGATCTGGGAGGGGGGACTGGCGATCTACGGGGCCGTCGCCGGCGGGGCCCTGGGGCTATGGATTTACACGCGGTGGGCGAAACTCAAGTTCCTGCGCTGGGCCGATGTGGCCGCGCCTGGCCTACTTCTGGCCCAGGCCATCGGCCGCTGGGGCAACTTCGCCAACCAGGAGTTGTACGGCCCGCCGACGGATTTGCCCTGGGGTATCTACATCGCGCCGGAGAGGCGGCTGCCGGGCCTGGAGAACTACGAGCGGTTTCATCCGGTCTTTCTCTATGAGTCCCTGTTCTGCCTCATCGGGTTCATCCTATTCATGGTCTTCGCCCGCAAGTGGGCGCCCCGCCTTCGGGATGGAGATGTGTTCTTCGCGTATCTCATCTACTATCCGTTCGGGCGGTTCTTCATAGAGATGCTCCGGCCCGATGCCTGGCGGCTAGGCAGTCTGGCGGCGGCGCAGGTCTTCGCCATCATCGCCATGGTCATTGGCGCTGCCGGCATCGTCATCAACCACCGGCGAAGGCCGGCCGTCCCATCCGAGCCTGCACCCGAGTCGTGATGGAACGCGAGGCTGCTGCGGCTACCCCGCCACGGAAGGGAACGCGCCGAGGCGACTCCCCTACGCTTCGCGAGGCCGCGCTCCCGTATGAGGCGCAGGCCGATGCCGGCGAGCGCCTGCTGGCGTGGCTTGGGCGCGCTCAAGCGGCGGTGGCGGCAGCGCAGAGCCTGGGCGAGGCGTTGGAGGCCATCCTGGACTTCGCGCTGGAGGGCCTGGACTGGGAAGCGGGCGTCCTCTGTCCTCTGGGCACTGCCGCGGGCAAGACCCCGGACGCGCTACGCCGCCTGCCGGCGAGCACTGCCGGCGAGATGCGCGCGTATGCGCTTGCTGCATTTGCCGCGGGGCGCCCCGCCGGCTCATCGGTGATCGTGAACCCCGACGACGTTCCGGCGTCGTTCCGTGAGGGGTTCAGACAGGTGGCCCTGGTGCCCGTCTTCCTGGGCGGGGCGCGGCCCGAGGCCATCCTGGCCGCGGCCACGGAGGCCGACGCGCCCCCCTCGCGGGCCCATGTCCTGTTCCTTGAGGCCATCGCATCGCTCCTGGCGTGGGCGCTGGACTATGACGCCCTGCGCGCGTCCAGCCAGCAGATGCGCATGGAGATGGAGGCCCTGCATCAGGTTTCTCTCTTCGTGAGTGAGCACAGCGACATGAGCAAGTTGCTCAAGTCGGCCCTCATAGCCGTGGAGAGGGCGCTGCGGGTGTCGGCGTGCGCCGTCTATGAAGCCGACGAGCGCGGGAGGGGCCTGCGGTGCATCGCCCGCCACAACGTGCCCGAGGAGGTCGTCCGCTCGGTGGAGGCAAACGCGCCCAGCGCCCCCGCCCACCGCGCCCTGAAGACCGGCTCTCCGGTCGTCATCACCCGAGCCGAAGAGTACACCGGCGCCCCCCAGGTTGTGGAGGCGGCCCAACAAGCGAGCATCCAGAGTGCCATGATTGTGCCGATTTTCGTCGGCGGCAAGGGGTTCGGCGTGCTCTCGCTCTACGACACGGTCCCGCGCGAGTGGAGCGACTCGGATCGCCGCCTGGCACAGATGCTGGCGGGGTCGCTGGGGAGCGCCTTGAGCCAGGCCCAATCCTACCGGAAACTGGCCGCATCGGCGGCGCGCCTTCGCGACCTGCACCGCATTTCGCTGCGCCTGATGGAACTGCCGACGGCGGACGCTGTGGCCATCCTGGCGGCGGATGCAGGGCGGGAACTCTTCCGTGCCGACGCGGTGGCCATCCACGAGCACGTGCGCCGCTACGGGCTGCTCAAACTGCTGTCGGCGGCGCTGGCCGAAGCCGAACACTTCCCGCTGGCCGTGCCGGCGGGGCGAGGAGTCTGGGGGAAAGCCGCCAGCGAGGGGAAGCCCGTGGCGCGCAGTTTGCGGCTTGTCCGAGTCGGCTTCTACGGGTTTGCCGCGGCTGTGCCTCTGCGGACGCAGGATGAACTCATCGGCGTCTTTACGGCGCTGCGCAGCGCGGAGAAAGGCGCGTTCGGAGAGGACGACCTGGAGTTGCTGGGGCTGTTCGGGAACCTGGTCGCGGCCGCCATCCAGAAGGCGCGCCTCTTGGGCCGCTCGGAGGAACTCGGCATCCTGAAGGAGCGCAACCGCGTCGCTACGGAGATGCACGACAGCGTCGGCGGCGACTTGTCGGCAATCCTGGTCAAGGCGCAATTGGCGCGCACGTTCCTGGATTCGGACCCGGACCGCGCCGCCGCCGAGATGGACTGGATCATCGCGGCGCTCCAGCGATCCATCACCCAGTTGCGGCGCGTGCTCCACGCCCTGAAGCCCGTGGAACTGGAAGAGCAGGGATTCCTGCCCGCGCTCCGCAGGTTGCTGGAGACCCAGGCCGAGCAGCACGGCATTGCCGTAACGCTGGACACGGCGGAGCCGTTTCCGCGCCTGGGGCCACGGGCGGAAGGCCTCCTGTACCGCGCCGTGAGCGAGTGCCTGAACAACATCCGCAAGCACGCCGCTACGGCCTCGGCGCGCGTGTCGCTTCGGGTAGAGGCCAATCGCGTGGCCCTTGTAGTTGAGGACGACGGCCAGGGGTTTGACCCCGACGCGGGGGCCCTGTCTCGTGGCATGGGGCTCCGAACGCTGCGGGAGAGCGTCCAGGCGGCGGGGGGCGACATGAGCATCGCATCGGCGCCGGGCAAAGGCACATGCATAACGGTATCGCTACCTTTGAGTAACCTGTAGAGTCGGGGGGACAAGGAGGAGATGATTCGCGTCTTGTTGGTGGATGATCATGCGGTGTTCCGCGATGGCCTGCGCGAGTTGCTCAACCACATTCCGGATTTGGAAGTGGTGGGCGAGGCAGGCACGGGGCAGCAGGCCCTGGAGGAGATGGGCAAGCAGCCCGATGTGGTGCTGCTGGACATCGGCCTGCCGGGCATGGACGGTATCCGCGTCTGCCGCAGCATCGTGGAGCAGTACCCGAACACGCGGGTGGTCATGCTTACGATGCACGATGATCCACAACTGCTGCTGGAAGCCCTGCGGGCGGGCGCGTGCAGTTACGTGCTGAAGGCCGCCGACGCCCAGTCGGTGGTGTCTGCGGTGCGGGCCGCGGCCAAGGGCCAGGCGTCGCTGGATCCGGCGAGCACGTCGCGGCTCCTGGAGGAGTACCGGCGTCTGTCGCAGGAGCGCGCGGGGTTCTCAAAGGCCAGCCTGACCGAGCGCGAGCGGGTGCTCCTGGCGCTGATCGCGGAGGGTGCCACCAACCGCGAGATCGCGGCGCACCTGGCGCTTTCGGAGCAGACGGTGAAGAACAACCTGTCGGTGCTGTACCAGAAGATGGGGGTGAACAATCGCGCCGAGGCCGTCATGGCGGCCGTGCAAGGCGACATCCCGCTGCCCAAAGTGCGGTGGAAGAAGCGGACGAAATAGCCGTCTCCGCAGCGAAAGGTACGAAGGTACTCACAAATCCGGTACGCTTGGGTCTACACAGCGGGCCGGATTTGTGCTATCATGGATACGGTGGCATGGGTGGTGTGCGTGAGGCAGGAGGCAGGTGTCGCCTGTCTCCTGCCTCAAAAACCCTGGGAGCGTCCGTGGGAGAGAACACCACAGAGAAGTCCCCGCATACCGCTGGCGGGGCGATTAGCCTGAGGATTTGCGGGCAGCGTTTTTCCCCGAAGGGCGAGCGCGCTTGTGTGCGTGCGGGGTCGGCCGGTCCCCAAAGTAAAAGGACTGACCGCCCCCCCAAACGGTCAGCCCTTCTACGTTGCGAACAGGTAGGATGCGGAGTGTTGTTAACGATGGCTACGTACTTGGATGCCCGAAGGCACCCTGCCTCCCTGTTCGCCTTCATTCTACAATGAATCGCTTGTGCGCTCAATAGGAAAAAGGTCCCAAGAAACTGGGTGAGCCGCGCCAACGGCTCACCCAGGCGAGAACGCAGGGCCAGTTCGCGGGTAGGCCGGGCAAGCGAACCGCGAACTGGTGGAATGAGAAGCCCTGAGGGCCTTCGCGCCTGCGTCTCGCCTGCAAGTATAGTCGGCGTCTCGGTATTTGGCAACAACGGATAAGGAGGTGTCCGATGAAACGCAGGCTGGTGCGGTTTTTCCTCGTTGGGGCCCTGCTCCTCTCGTGGGCCTTGCTCCCGCCGGTGGCCATGGGCGATGCCACGATCTCCACCTGGGGCTACGTCATCACCGCTCCGGGAACCTATACCCTCAGCGCGGACCTGGTGGATCCCAACGACCCGGCCCATCCCTACGCGATTGTCGTCATGCCCGGGACCAGCGGCGTCGTGATTAACGGCGCCGGGCACACCATCTTGGGCGACGGCACGGCGGCCGACTACGAGGGCGGCATCTGGCTGCCCACCGAGGATGGCACGGTCGGGTCGGGCCGCGACGTGGGCACCGGCCTGGCCCACATCACCATCCAGAACATCGTCTTTGACGCCCTGGACATCGGCGTGGACGGCTACGGGAACCTGTCGGACATCCGCGTGGAGGTGTGCACGCTGCAGAACCTCACGGACTGGAGCGGCCTTGAGTTCCGCACCGAATCCACGGGCGGCTTGGCCTCGCTCCAGCAGACGATTGACGGCGTAGTCATCCAGAACAACGAGATCAAGAGTTCGCTGGGCATCCCCATCAAACTGGCCAACTACGGCGCTACGACCAACCCGCTCACAGCCATGCGCAACCTGACGGTGGCGGGCAACCGCATCCACGGCAACGATGGAATGGCGCCGCACGAGGAGACCAGCCACGCGGCCATCTGGCTGCGCTACGGGGCCAGCGACGTAACCATCCGCGACAACCTCATCTATGACAACGGCAACCTGTCGGCCATCTGGCTGGGCGGCGTGGGGGCCACTGGCGCCTACACGAACCTGCTCATCCAGGGCAACCGCTGCGAAGGGCAGACCGGCTTCTGGGACAAGTCCGACACGAAGCCTGCCGACGGCCTGACGCTGGACGGCATCACCTTGCCGGGCACCGTGTCCATTCAGGACAACTATTTCATCGGCAACGACGGCTACGGGGTGAACAACACGACGCCGGGCGACACGGGCACGGTCGTGGCCGAGTACAACTGGTGGGGCGACGTGGCCGGGCCCACAGGCCCCAACGGCGATGGCGTCTCGGCCGGCGTGGACTACGACCCGTGGCATCCCGTCGTGGGCGGCGTTCCGCAGAACGGCGGCATCGGGTTCATGCCCACGGCCAGCATCGTCCGCGTGGGCGGGTCGGTCGTCGTGGATGTGTACATCGCCGCCGACGAGGTGTTCGGGTTCCAGTTCACCGTGGACTACGACACGACGCGCCTCACGGCCACGAGTGCGTCGCTGGTTACGGACTGGTTTGACGGCGCATTCTCGCCGTGGAACGGCGTCATAGACGACGGCGCGGGCACGGTGAAGTTCGCGTCCAGCCTGCAGCGCGGGGACACGCCTTCCAGCGGCATGGGCGTGGTGGCGCGCATGACATTCCAGGGCGACGCGGCGGGAGTGGCAACCCTGTCCTTCAGCGGCGTCAAACTGGTGCGGTTCGTCGGCGGCGAGCAGGGCACCGAGGTCATCGCGCCGGTCGGCGAGTTTGACGGCTCCATCACCGTGCTGGGCGAGGGCACCATCACCGGCACCGTGCGCCTGCAGGGCCGCGCCA
>JACIWU010000093.1 GCA_014360805.1 Chloroflexota bacterium | reverse complement strand
ATCGCCGCATCGTCGCGCGGGGCTAAACCCCCGCGCTGAAAGAACAAAGCCCCTTCGGGGCTTCGCCCGTTCAGCCCGATGCTTCAGCGTCGGGCGAACCCGTATCCTCTCTGCGCCCTCGGCGGCCTCGGCGGTGAAATCCGGCGCACGCGCGCCCCTACCCCGCCCGACGCGCCAGCATGGCGCGGTCGGCGCTCAGCGCCTCCTCCAGCCGCTCGCCATTCCGCACCACGTAGGTGGGAATCTGGTGCAGCGCCAACTCAGCCAGCACGGGGTCGCTGGCGGGGGCCTCGCCGAAGGTGCTGGCGGCCACGTGCACGGCGATAGCCCGCAGCCCGCGCCGCCGCAGGTGGTTCAGCACCTGCACCCAACGCAGGTCGGTTGACGGCGTGATCACCACAACCGAGGTCCCGCGCGGCAGCCCCATCCCTTCCGCGGCCAGCACCTGCGCCAACGGCACGTGCCCGCGCGCCCGAACCACCGCCAGCGTCTCCATGATCTTGCCCAGTTGGCGGTCGCCGCGGTCCGGCTGGATGAACTCTCGGTGCGCGGATTGGGCAGCCAGGCCCACCGCCCGATTCCGCGACAGGAAATGCTTCGCCAGACATGCGGTTACCGACACCACGTACTCTTCCGTGCTCGGTTCCAGCACGCGCGGGGCCTCCTTCATCAGGACGGCCGGCACCAGCCACTCGTCCGCCGACTCGGCCACCCGGCCCACCTGCACGGCACTGTGCATGTCGGGGAACAGCCACAGGTCGGCCAGGGGATCCAGTTCAAACTCCTTGACGATGAGCCTGTTGTGCCGCGCGGTGGACTTCCAGTGAATGCGGTTGAACCCATCGCCGGGTTCGTAGTCGCGCACGCCCGACACGTTGGTGGTGATATGGTGCGTCCTGCGGCGCAGGGCGTCGCCGCCTGGGAGTTCGCCGCCTGGCGGGAGAAACGCCGGCAGGTCCACCGTATAGGGGTACACCACCACCGACGCCGTGGCCTCTACGCGGCGCGTGATGCGGAACAGCCCGAAGGCGTCGCCGCTGGTTAGTTCCACCGGCCCCAGACGGAACCGCCCACGCCGCTGGCACAGCGTGCGCACGGTCCAGCCCCGCTTGCGTCTCGGCCCCAGCGAGGTTACCACGCGGCTGGCGCGGTGCCCGGGCAACTCGGACAGGTCGCGCACCTCCAGCCAGAGTTTGGGGACCAGGCTGGTATTGCGCACGGTGAACTGTTCTTCTATGTAGCGCCCCACCTGCGAGCGGTGCGCGGGGGTATGCCGAACGAACTCCACGGAGCGCGCGCCCACCCTGGCCCAGGCATACGCCACCACCACCGTCAGCGTAACCACATAGGCGATCTGGTCGTACAGCGGCTGCACCGTCGTAACCGCCACGACCAGCGCCGCCACAACCACCAGAACGATGCTAATGGTGCGTTTCACTTCAGCCCGCCTTCGTCTCCGAGCGCGTGATCTTCCGCCGCAACCCGCTCAGGAGCACCGTCGCCGCCGCCGGCACGTTCAGTTTCGCCCAGCCCAGCGGCAGTTCCAACTCGCTCTTCTCGCACACGGTGGAGATGTTCGCGCTGTCCACCTGGGGCTTCAGGGCGCGAAGGAGTTTGGCCCGAAGGTCGGCGTCGTCCATGCTCATGATGTCGTCAATCTGGGCGATGAGCCGCCGCGCCTTGTGGATGCGCCGTTCCGTGGCCTCGCCAACGGCGCGCGGGATGATGCCCGTCTCCGTCTTCAGGCGGTTCAGCGCCAGCCCCGCCGCGTAGGTGCTGTCCACGATGGCGTCGCGGTTCATCCACCGCGTCTCGTAGTTCAGCACGTACTTCCACGACGGCTGCACCAGCGCCCTCCGGTGCTCTTCCACCGTATGGCACAAGAGGCGATAGCCGTGCGCCTCCGGATTCTCAAACACCTCGCTTCCCGGGTCCAGGAATGGGGCCAGGGGCGAGATAAACGGGATCAAGCGGCGCGGCTGGCCCTTGTCCACATCGTGCACCAGATGGCGACAGTACTCGGCGGTTCCCATGACGGATTCGTAGGTCTGCTTGGGCAGGCCAATCATGAAGAAGACATCCAGCCGCTCGCAGCCCGCCTCCAGCGCGTACTCCATGGTCTTCTCCATGGCCGCCGTGGTGTAGGGCCGCCCGAAAGCCTGGCGCACCTCGTCGTCGTGGGATTCCAGCGACACCTCCAGCGTCCAATGCGGCAGGCTCTGCCCCACCAACTGCATGAACTCGCGCGAGGCCGGCTCAAACAATTCCAGGATGACCTGATTGGGGAAGCCCCTGACCGCCGCGAGGAATGCCTCGGCGTAGTCCATGCCGGGCTGGCGAATGTCGCCCAGCACGAATACCGGCCCTTTGCTGAAGCGGCTGATGCTGCGAAGGTCCTGCGCCAAATCCGACGGGGAGCGGTACGCGGGGCGCTGGCGCTGGTGTATCTGCTCAAAGGCCTGCGCGGACCCGCCGCAGGTCTTGCAGCCGTAGGTGCAGCCGCGGCACGTTAGCGCCGCCGTGATGGGGTAGTCCAGCCAGTGGCGGAATGGGATGGCGCTGGCCAGGTCTCGGTAGCGGGCCACGCTACGGATGACGTAGGAATAGTCCAGCAGGACGTGGTCTAGCGTGTCGGGCGAGAAGCCGATGGGATTGGCCCGCACCTGACCGTCGGGGTCGCGCCACGTGAGGTTGTCCACGCCCGCGAAATC
This sequence comes from Chloroflexota bacterium, assembly GCA_014360805.1. Taxonomy (NCBI): domain Bacteria; kingdom Bacillati; phylum Chloroflexota; species Chloroflexota bacterium. The sequence goes on along the minus strand of JACIWU010000093.1, from coordinate 8,737 downwards.
CCCGCCGTCGCGCAGGGCCGTCATCAACTGGCGCATGGGTTCCTCGGTGGAGTCGCCGCGCACGACGAAATCCACCTCGGGGTACTCCGTCAGTAACTCGCGGTGGAAGTACGAAGCGGAGAACCCGCCGAAGATAACGGGCGTGTCGGGGTGGTGCTTCTTGACCAGGCGCGCCACCTCTATAGCCCCGTGCGCGTGGGGCATCCAGTGCAGGTCTATGCCGAACGCCCGCGGATTCAGCGAGCGGATCATCGCTTCGGGGTCAAACCGCTTCTCCCGCAACATGCGCACCGCCAGGTTCACGATGCGCACCCGGAACCCGTGGCGCTCCAGGTATTCGGCGATGGTGGTGAACCCGATGGGGTACATCTCAAACACGGGCGTGGACGGAACCAAATCGCTCACCGGCCCGTACAGGATGGACTCCTGGCGGAAGTCGTACACGCTGGGGGCATGGAGCAGGACGAGATCAAGACGCGACATGGTGGATGCCTACCTCCGTGGGCGCGCCCGCGTTCCGGGGACCGGGACAGAATCCAGAATCTCCTGCACCACAACCCTGGCGTCCACGTTCTTGATGCGCGCTGCCGGCGACACGATCAGGCGGTGCGCCAACGCCGGAATGGCCAGGGCCTTCACGTCGTCGGGGATGACGTAGTCGCGGCCTTCCACGGCGGCTTTCGCCTGGGCGGTCTTGTACAGCGCCAGCGAGCCGCGCGGGCTGGCCCCCAGGTAGATGTCCGGATGCTTGCGCGATGTGTTCACGAGTTCTACGATGTACTCTTTGATTGCATCGTCTATGTGCACCTCTTTGACCGCCTCCTGGGCCTGGAGCAGGGCCTCGGCGCTGACCACCTGCTCCACCGTTTCCACCGGATGGACGCGCTGCTGCGAATCCAACATGCGAATCTCATCCGTCGGCGACGGATAGCCCACACTGATGCGCAACATGAACCGGTCCAACTGCGCCTCGGGCAGAGGGAAGGTGCCCTCGTACTCAATGGGGTTCTGCGTGGCGAGCACCAGAAACGGCTTCTGGAGCGGGTAGGTAATCCCGTCCACCGTAACCTGCTTCTCCTCCATCGCCTCCAGCAGCGCCGATTGGGTCTTCGGCGTGGCGCGGTTGATCTCGTCGGTGAGCACAATCTGCGCCATGATGGGACCGGGGCGGAACTCAAACTCGCGGGTCTTCTGGTTGAACACCGACACGCCCGTTACGTCGCTGGGCAGCATGTCGGGGGTGAACTGAATGCGCTGGAACGTGCACCCCAGCGAGCGGGCGATGGTCTTGGCGAGCATGGTCTTGCCCACGCCTGGCACGTCCTCTATCAGCACGTGGCCCTGGCACAGGAGCGCGATGACGGTCTGCTCCACCTGCTGGCGCTTGCCGATGATGACTTTCTCCACGTTGTCCACAATTCGCTTGGCGACTTCTTGTACGGTTTCCATGACAAAGCCCTTTCTCTGTCGTCGGGGCGGCGCCCCCGCTAGATTATACCGGAAACACACGGCGGGACAATTCCACTACCCTACATACCTTTGGCGCGGCCCATCGGTTCATCCGGCGCCACAACCGAACCCCATCGGGCATCATCGGCCTCGCTCCAACTTCGCCGCGAAGGCTTCCAGCGTGTCGTCGTAGCGCACCCACACGCGGGCTAGGTCAAAGACGGACGGCGAGGTCCGCGCCGTGCCCGAACGCAGCGTAACTGCGCCCAGGTACCCCTCGGCCCGCAGTGCGTCCACCACCTGGCGGTTGTACGTGCCGTATGGGTATGAGAACAGGCGCGGGTGCTTGCCGGTGTGCCGCTCAATGGCATCGCCCGCCTTCCGAATCTCCCGGAGCAGGTCCTCGTCCGAAAGGCGCGTCAGCATCGGGTGGCTGTAACTGTGCGATTCCACGTCCATTCCGGCGCGGCTCAACTGTTCCACCTGCGCCCAGGTCATGTACCCGGGGTACTCGTCGTCAATGGGTTGGGTGTTGATGAAAAACGTCGCTGTGAACCCGTATTTCACCAGCAGCGGGAAGGCGACCACCGCATTGTCGCGGTAGCCATCGTCAAAGGTGATAACGACGGCCCTGGCAGGCAGCGAGTCCACACCCTCCATGTAGCGAATCACCGCATAGAGGCTGACCGACTCGTAGCTCTGCGCCTTGAGGTACCGCAACTGCTCTTCAAAACGGGCGGGGGATACGGCATAATCCCGCTGGTCCGAGTTCGCATCGTCCGGCAAGTCCGCGATGTGGTGGTACATCAGGATGGGCACGGGGGTCACCTGGCCGTCGGTGGATGCGACCCGCACGGTCGGCGTCGCCGTCGGTGGGGGCTGCGACGTGGGCAGCGGCGTCGCCGTCGGCGAGGGCGTGGGTGTGGCCGTCGGCGAGGGTAGCGGCGTGGGCGTGTTTGTGGGCGCGGGCACGAACGCCGTCGCCGTTGGCAGAGGCGGGTCGGGCGTGGAGATAGGGGCCGGCGCGGAACCGCATGCGGCGAGCGCGGCCAACGCCAGCGCCGCGACCACCGCCACCCCGCCGCGACGCGCCCTGCGGGCAAGCCCCTCGCGTTGCTCCCCTACGCGCACCGACGCGCAAGTTGTTGACATCGCCTCTCCTGTCTGGTATAATAAGTCTAATTCCACAAGGTCCGAGACCGGTTGGGAGGAAACGTCATGACCAAAGCCGACAAGTTCATCTGGGCCATTGCAATCTCGCAGTTCATCCCGACACTGATGTTCCCACCCGGGGTGCTCTTCACCGCCAAGATCACCGTGCTCATCCTGCCTGTCCTGCTTTTCGGCCTGCTGGGCTGGGGGCTGGTGCGCCGTCGCCCGTGGGCCCTCACCCTGAGCATCTTCGTGCAGGGGCTCAATGTCATCGTCCGCGTGCTCATGCTCCTGCCCCGCGTGGTAACGAAAGGAACGCTGGATGTAGGCTGGATCGTTACCAGCATTCTTGCCATCGCCTTGTCCCTTGTGTTCTTGTTCCTCCTGGAAAAGCCCGAGGTGCAGATCGCCATCACGGCGTAGAACCCTCTTCGCTCGCACGCTGCCAGGCCAGGATCCGCTCCCAGCAGGAGCGGATCTTTTGCAATTCCTCGTCCGTGTCCGGCAGTTCGCCGTAGTGCGACCGGACGTATGCCTCGGTGATCGCCTGCATCTCCGACGCGAGGTCGGGGAACGCCGGCGCCAGCGCCTGGAGGAACTCGTAGGGCGTCTGCCATTCCCTGCGCGGGTGCCCCATGCTCGCCGCCCAGCGCAGCAGGTTCGCGTAAATCCAGCGGATGGAGGCCGCCGCCCGGAACCGCTGGCCCAGGCCGAACTCCCCCGCCAAGGTGAGCCACTGCCCCACGCGATCCAGGCCCGCGCGAATGGTGCCCAGGAGGCCCGGCCCTCGGGTCGTCAGGCCCCAATCAACCTCGCGCTCCTCTCGGCGGCCCGACTCGGCGGCTGAGGCCCGCGCCCGCCGCACGGAAAACGCCACGAGCGCCAGGACTCCGAGGATGAACACGCCCACGACGGCATACTTCAGAATGTCCAGGTATGCGGGCGGCGCGACGGGCGTCTGGGGCAGGAACTCGGGCGTGGCCTCGGGCGCAGGGGTAGCGCCGGTGAATTCGGGCGGCGCGTGCGTCCGGAAGAACCGCACCACCCAGTCCAGCAGCGGCCCCAGAAGCCAGATCAACACCTGCGCGACCAGGAGCGCCGCTTTCCCCAGCACGTTCCAGACGGGCGACAGGAACCGCATCACGGCACTGATGTTGCCCACCGTGAGCAATTGGGTCGCGATGACCGCCGCCATCAGCACGGCGGCAATCGCCCCCAGCGTGGACGCCAGCCAGAACGGGGTGGACACCCGCCCGCCGGATTCGGGCTGGAGTTCCAAATCGTACACGCGGCCCACGCCCACGGCCAGCAGGCCGAAGAAGAAGAACGTTACGGCGAACCCGAGGATGGGAACGCGCCATCCCAGCAGCGAGGCCAGGGCCGCATTCCACATCAGGAGCACGATCCCCGCGCGGAAACTGAACCCAATCCGCTCAAAGGTGTGCTCCCGCGCGCCCAGCGTCAGCCCGCGCCACCACAGCAGGGCCACCAGCAGGAACAGCACCAAATCCGCCGGAATCGCCTCCGAAATCTGGGCCATGCGCCGCGCTAGTTGCGCAAGCCACGCGCCGGCGGTGAGATTCGCCGGGTACAGGTGCACGCGCACGGCCAGCAGCCCCGACAGCAGCCCCAACGCCATCACCAGGGCCGACACCATCCCGGGCGCCACGTTCAGGCGGTTCATCCCCTTGACGAACAGCGCCACGACTGCCAGCGCCACCAGCACGGCCAGCGCCAGGGGCGCCGCAGGGTGCTGGGGCGCGAACGGGCGGATGAAGAAAAGAAACCACGGCGACAACCACGCCATCTCCATCGCGATGAGCGCGAAATCCAACAGCGCGCGCTTCCAGTCCCAGCGAGTCGCGCTCACGCCTGCGCCTCCACTTCTTGCACCTGCCACATCCCCACGTCCGCCAGGGGCCGCCGCGACACGGTGTAGGCCGGGATGCCGTGCAGTTGCTCCCGATCCACCTCGGCGCCTACCGCCACCAGCGCGACTTTGCGCCCCGCCGCCCGCAACTCCAGAAGCGTGGCCAGCAGCGCATCGGAGACGATGCCCGTGATGACGATGAGCGTCGCGCCCCACGGCAACTTGGGCGACTCGGTCTCAAGCAACTGCTCCATGCGCGACGTGGAGAAGGCCGTTACCGCCGCCAATGCCTCCAGCATGTGCATCAGGTGATCCGGGCTTCGGCTGGGGAGCACCTTCAGGGGCTGATCCGAGCGGGGCAGGCTCCCGTTGGCCACCAGGCCCACCATGTACTTCTGCTCCACGCCGAACGACGCGACCGACGCCGCCAGGCTGACGATCTGCTCCAGAAGCACGGGATCGCTCCCCTGCAGCGGTTCGGGGAGGGTGTTGACGTTCAAGAAGATGATCCACTGTGGGCTGGTGGTCGGCTCGTACACCTTCACCTGTAGCCGCTGCTGGCGCGCGGAGGCTTTCCAGTGGATGTGCTTCTGGCCGTCATACGGCTGGTGGTCGCGGACTCCGACGGCGCGACTGGGGTCGGCGAAGAGCGGCTCCTCGGCCTTTGCGTTGCCGAAGGGGTCTTTCGGGGGCAGGTTCCACGCCTCCAGCGGCAGCACCTGCGGATAGACGATGAGCGTGTCTTCCCGCTCGTCCACGACGGCCGCGCTGAACAGGCCGAACACGTCGCTGGCTTGCATGCGCACCGGCCCCAGGGCGTAGAACCCGCGCTGCGCGCACGAGAGGCGAAACCGCCGCGTTACCCGCTCGCGCCAGCGCAGGGAGTACAGGTTGACCAGATAGCCGACCGTCTCCTTGTGCGAGGGGGCCAGCCTGTCGCCGATGAGCGGAAGGGCCGTCGGGAGTTCGTCCTCGGCCTTGAGCCACGCTACGGGGAGCAGTTTGCCGTTGGTTACCTGGATGGACAACATGACTTCCTCGCCGACAAAGGCGCGCCGTTCGCTGAGTTGCCGCCGATAGAGGACGCCGCGCAGAGCGTACCGGTTCCACAGCCACGCCACCGCAATGACCGTCAGCAGCACGGTAGACATGATGACCAGCGACTCCTGGCGGAACAGCACCCCCAGCAGGCCGAAGAAAACGGCCAGCGCGATCCAGGTGTCGTTGAACATCTACTGCTCCACCGGCACCGACACCGACTCCACGACCTCGGCCAGGATATTCTCCGGCCGCCGCCCGCGCAGTCGGGTTTGCGAACTGATGATGATGCGATGACCCAGGACAAAGGGCGCCAGGTACTTGACATCATCCGGCAAGACGAACTCGCGCCCGCGAATGGCCGCTATCGCCTGCGCCATGTGGTACAGCGCCAGCGTCCCGCGCGGGCTGGCCCCGAGCATCACCGCCGGATGTTCGCGCGTGGCCCGCACAATTCGCACCACGTAGTGGCGCACCGACTCCTCCACGCGCACCCGTCGGACGGCGTCGCGCAGCGTCAGCCAGTCCTCCGCCTGCATCACGGGTTGCAGGCGCTCCAGAGGGTCTTCGCGCTCAAACCGCAGGAGAATCTCGTTCTCCTCCTGCTCCGTGGGATAGCCCAGGGCGACCTTGATGAGAAAGCGGTCCACCTGCGCCTCGGGCAGAGGGAAGGTGCCCTCCAGTTCAATGGGGTTCTGCGTGGCGAGCACCAGGAACGGGCGCGGCAGTGGGTACGTAACGCCGTCCACGGTGATCTGTCGCTCCTGCATCGCCTCCAGCAGGGCCGATTGGGTGCGCGGCGTGGCGCGGTTGATCTCGTCCGCCAGGAGGATTTGGGACATGACCGGCCCGGGGCGGAACTCAAATTCCTGCTTCTTCTGGTTGAAGAAGGAGATGCCGGTAACGTCGCTGGGCAGCAGGTCGGGCGTGAATTGCAGGCGGCTGAAGGTACAGCCGGCGGATCGGGCCACCGCCTTCGCCAGGGTCGTCTTGCCGATGCCGGGCACGTCCTCAATCAGCACGTGCCCTTCGCACAGCATGGCGGCCAGCAGCAACTCCACCGTCGCCCTCTTGCCGACGATGACCCTGTCCACGTTGTCCAGCACGCGGGCCATGGCTTCGTGAATCATGTCCACCTCCCCTAATGTCCGTCTGCATTCAGTATACCACCGCCCGAGATGGGCGCAAGAATCTCACGTTGGACTCAAGACAAAAGCGGAGCGCCCCACTCTACAGGGCGCTCCGCGTAGAGCCGTCTCTCGCCGCGCGCGGGCGTTACGGGCTGCTGGCCACGACCATGGCGATGGCGTGTTCTTTCGTGTGCGTCAGGCTGATGGCCCACTGGTGCAGGCCCAGTTCCTCGGCCCGCTTGCGGGCGCGTCCCAGCAGGCGCACGATGGGCTTGCCGCGATAGTCGGCGAGAATCTCCATCTCCGTCCAGTCTATCCCCACAAGGCCGGTGCCCAGCGCCTTGGAGATGGCCTCCTTGCCCGCGAAGCGCACGGCCAACTCGGGGATGCGGCCGTCGCACAGGGCGATCTCGTTCGGGGTATAGACGCGGTGCAGGAACCGCTCGCCCCACCGCTCCACGGCGCGCGCGATCCTGGGCACTTCTATCAAGTCCACGCCGACCGACAGCGCGCCCCCGGGGAGTGGCGGGAAGGGAAAGGCTCTCATCTGTCGCGCACCAAACCGCCATTGTGGCCGCGCCCCACGCCGCGGTAGATGAACCCCAACTCGCGCATGCGCGGCGGGTCATAGATGTTGCGCCCGTCCATCAGCACCGGCTGCCGCATGAGGCTCTTGATGCGCTGCATGTCCAGTTGCTTGAACTCGTTCCACTCGGTAACCAGAATGAGCGCGTCGGCGTCCTCGGCGACTTCATACGGGTCGTTGCAATAGGTTACGGGCACGTCCTGCATGACGCGGCGCGCGGTCTCCATCGCCACGGGGTCGTAGGCTTTCACCTGTGCGCCCTCGGCCACCAGGAGCCGCGCCAGCGTGATGGATGGCGCGTCGCGCATGTCGTCGGTGTTCGGTTTGAAGGCCAGCCCAAGCAGCCCCACCACCTTGCCCCTGTAGGAGCCGAGGATGTCGCGCAGGTGGTTGATAATGCGCTTGCGCTGGTCGTAGTTGATCTCCATCACGGCGCGCAGGAGTTGCGGGCGCGTGCCGTGGGTGGTCGCCATGTGGATGAGCGCCTTGACATCCTTGGGGAAGCAGGAACCGCCCCAGCCGATGCCAGCGCCCAGGAAATGCGGGCCGATGCGCTTGTCGGTGCCCATCCCGCGCGCCACCTCTTTCACGTCGGCGCCCAGCGACTCGCAAATCGCGGCAATCTCATTGATGAACGAGATTTTGGTCGCCAGGAAGCAGTTGGATGCGTACTTGATCATCTCGGCGGTGCGTAGGTCGGTGATGATGGTCTCGGCCTGGAGCGGGTAGTACAGTTCGGCCACGCGCTCGGCGGCCTCGCGGCTCAACGAACCCAGCACGATGCGGTCGGGGTTCATGAAGTCGTACACGCCCGAACCCTCGCGCAGGAACTCGGGATTGGAGACCACCCAGAACGGGATGGATGGGTCGGGCATGTTCTCGCGCACGATGTCGGCCACCCAGTCGCCCGTGCCGATGGGGACGGTGCTCTTGTTCACGATGATGAGCGGGTGATCCAGGCGCTTGGCGATCTCCACCGCCGCGTCGTGCACATGTTGCAGGTCGGCCTCGCCCTCCAGCCCCGACGGCGTCCCCACCGAGATGAAGACAAACTCCGCGTCCTTGACGCCCTCATCGTAGGAGGTCGTGAAGAACAGTCGCCCCGCCTCGCTGTTGCGGTGAACGATTTCCTCCAGCCCCGGCTCGTAGATGGGCAGGATGCCCTTCCGCAGGTTGGCGGCCTTGCGCTCGTCGCGGTTGACGCACACCACATGGTTGCCTAAGTCGGCCAGGCAAGCGCCTGTAACCAACCCCACATAGCCCACGCCGATCATGCAGATTCTCTTCATACTCTTGCTCCTTTGCAATGATGGGCGAATCGGCAGGCCGATGGCGTGGAGAGGCCGCGCACCTGCGATTCGCGGTTACACACCGTAGCCGCGACCGACCCCGCGGTACAGGAAGCCTAACTGCCGCATCGCTTCGGGGTCGTAGATATTCCGCCCGTCCACAATGATGGGGCGGCGCATGGCTTCCTTGATCCACTTCAAGTCCAGATGCTTGAACTCGTTC
>JACIWU010000092.1 GCA_014360805.1 Chloroflexota bacterium | reverse complement strand
AACCGCTACCTCCGCTACCCCCTTACCGAACGGCAGCGCAATCTGTACGATCAATTGCTGCAGAACAGCGAGACCATGGAGTTCGGCGGGCAAGTCGTGGCCATCGCCACGGCCACGGTGCCGGAGCATGTGGAGGAGATTTCCACGCTGGCCCACAAACTGCGAGACTTGCTTGACCCCGACGCGCTGTTCGTCATCGTGCAGATGGGTGAGCACGTGCAGATTGTGGCGCGCAGCACGTCCGAGGCCATCAACGTGGCCGATGCGACGGCGTTCTTCGGCGGGGGCGGACACAGCCGCGCGGCGGCAGCGCTGGTGCGCGGGCGGACGGCGGCGGAGGTCAAGGAGGCGCTCGTCGCGTACCTCAAGGAGCGCGTGATGCCTGCCGTTACCGTGGGCGAGATCATGTCCTTCGGCGTTCACACCGTCGGCCCCGACACCACCATCGCCGAGGCCGCCGACCTCATGACCCGCTACGGCCACGAGGGCTTCCCCGTGGTGGAGCGCGGCAAGGTCATCGGCATCCTCACGCGGCGCGAGGTAGACCGGGCGCTGCACCACGGGCTGGGCGGCGCGCCTGCCCGCCTGTACATGGTGGCCGGCGACGTAACCGTGTCGCCCAACGACCCGGTGGAGAAACTCCGCCAGGTGATGGTGGAAAACCGAGTCGGCCAGGTCCCTGTGGTGCGCGACGGCGAGGTCATCGGCATCGTAACGCGCACGGACCTGCTGAAACTGTGGGCCGTGCCCCCCAACCCCCGACGGGCCGAGATCGCCAACAAACTCGCCCAGACGCTGCCGCCGTCGCTGCTACGCCTCATCCAAGAAGTGGGGCGCGAGGCTGCCGACATGCAGGTTTCTGCCTATCTGGTGGGCGGGTTCGTGCGCGATCTGCTGCTGGGGATTCCCAACTTTGACATAGACTTCGTGGTGGAGGGCGACGCCATCCGCCTGGCGCGGAGACTGGCCCGGCGCATCGGCGGCAAGGTGCGCGTCCATGCCCAGTTCAAAACGGCCAATTGGCTCCTGGAGGGCGTGCCCAACGGCCCGCCCGAGTTCCCCGGCAACATTGACTTCGCCACGGCGCGCACCGAGTTCTACGAGGAGCCGACCGTGCTCCCCAAGGTGGAACGCAGTTCCATCAAGTTGGATTTGCACCGTCGGGATTTCACCATCAACACTCTGGCCATCCGCGTGGACCCGGAGCACTTCGGCGAACTGTTGGATTTCTACGGCGGCGAGGCGGACCTCAACCACAAACTCATCCGCGTGCTGCACAGCCTGAGTTTTGTGGAGGACCCGACGCGGATGCTCCGCGCCGCTCGCTTTGAGACGCGCATGGGGTTCTACATGGAGCCGCGAACCGAGGAGTTGCTGCGCAACGCCGTGGACTTGCTGGACAAGGTCTCCGGCCCGCGCATTCTCCACGAGTTGCTCCTGATCCTTGAGGAGCGCGCGCCCGAAGACATCCTGGCGCGCTTGCAGGAGTTGGGAATCCTGCGCCACATCTCGCCAAGCCTGGCGTGCGACGCCTGGCTCCGCGAGCGGTTCCGGCGCCTGCGCGAGGACGTTCCGCCGTGGGGCGACAGGCCCGCCCGCGACGCGCTGCGGGACGGCTATTTGGCGCTCCTGACGGCGCGCCTGCCCGAGCGGGAATTGGCCGCGTTTGTGGAGCGTTTCCGCTTTCGTCGCCAGTTGGCGGACCTGCTGACGGCGACGGCGCAGTTGATGGCCAACGAGCGGCAACTCGCCCGTCGCGAGATGAAGCCCAGCGAAATCTGCCGGCTTCTGGATGCCGCGCCTGTGGACGCGGTGAAGTTGTTGTGGTACGCCGCGTCTGCCGACGTGGTGCGGGAGCGCGTGGCCGACTACATCCTGCGCCTGCGCCATGTGCGCCCCGAAATCACCGGCCATGACCTCAAGGCGATGGGCTTGTCGCCGGGGCCGCTGTACAAGAACATCCTGGCGGCGGTGCTGGCGGCGCGCCTGGACGGAGAGGTGAGCAGCCGCGACGAGGAAAAGGCGCTGGTGCAGCGAATGCTGGCGGAGGGGCGGGAGTTGCCCGCAGCCTGGCCGCGACGATAGAAATCGCCTCGCCTGAGGAGAAGGCCCATGAAGCCGATGATCGTATTCGTTACCGCCGCGACCGCCGACGAGGCCACGGGCATCGCCCGCGCCCTGGTGGAGGAGCGCCTGGCGGCCTGCGCGAACATCGTGTCGCCCATCGTCTCGGTGTACCGCTGGGAAGGGCAGGTGCAAGAGGATCGCGAGGTCTTGCTGATCATCAAGACCACGGACACCCGCCTGCCCGCCCTCATTCAGCGCGTCAAGGCGCTGCATTCGTACCAGGTGCCCGAGGTCATCGCCATGCCCATCGCCGACGGGAGCGCCGACTACATTCGCTGGCTTCTGGACGAGACGCAGTAGTCCACGGGACGCCCTCGCGCCGCCTGTGCTGCGCCTGGGGCGCGCCCACTTCAACGCATGGAAGGAGCCAAAATCGCATGCAATCTCATTCTGAACCCGCCGCTGGCAAGAAGCGCGTCCTGGTAACCGGCGGAGCGGGATTCATCGGTTCCCACGTCGTGGATCTGTTGCTGGAGCACGGGCACGAGGTGGCCGTCGTGGACAACCTGAGCACAGGGCGCCGCGAGAACGTGAACCCGCGGGCCGCGTTCTTCCTGGCGGATATCGGCTCGCCCGATCTGGCGGCGGTGTTTGACGCCGCGCGCCCGCAGGCGGTGGTGCACCTGGCCGCGCAGGCTTCGGTGCCCGTCTCGGTGGCCGACCCCGTCCGCGACGCGACGGTGAACATCCTGGGTTCGGTCAACCTGTTGCAGCAATGCGTGCGCGGCGGCGTGGAGAAGTTCGTGTACGTCTCCACGGGCGGGGCGCTGTACGGCGAGCCGCAGTACCTTCCCTGCGACGAGGATCACCCCATCATGCCCCTGTCGCCCTACGGCGTGAGCAAGCACACCGTAGAACACTACCTGCATTTCTATCGCCAGGTGCACGGCCTTGCCTACACCGTGCTGCGCCTGGCCAACGTGTACGGCCCTCGGCAAGACCCCTTCGGCGAGGCGGGGGTGGTGTCCATCTTCACCCAGCGAATGCTGGACGGCGAGCAGGTGGTGATCTACGGCAGCGGCGAGCAGGAGCGGGACTTCGTATTCGTGGAGGATTGCGCCCGCGCTGCCGTGATGGCCCTGTCACGCGGCGATGGGCAGGCGTACAACATCGGGTGCGGGCGGGGAACCACCGTCAACGCCCTGTTCGCCATGATGAAGTCCATCACCGGCTACATGCGGGAGCCGCGCTATGACCCGCCCAGGCCGGGCGATGTCTTCCGCAGTTTCCTGAACGCCGACAAGGCGCGCCGCGAATTGGGCTGGGAGCCTGCCGTCTCGCTGGAGGAAGGGCTGCGGCGCACCATCGCCCACTTCTGGCAGAACCGCTAGCGGGAGCCAGCGTTGCGGGCGGCCTTGTGGCGTATCGCGGCCTCTACGAAGCCCACAAACAGCGGATGCGGCCGGTTGGGGCGCGACTGGAACTCCGGGTGGAACTGGCTTCCCACCATCCAGGGGTGGTCGGCCACCTCGCAGATTTCCACCAGTCGCCCGTCGGGCGAGATGCCGCTGTGGATGAGTCCCCCTTTGGTCAGCATGTCGCGGAACTCGTTGTTGAGTTCAAAGCGGTGGCGGTGCCGCTCCAGCACCTCGGGCACGCCGTAGGCCTGGGCCGCGCGCGTGCCGGGCACCAGTCGGCACGGGTACACGCCCAAGCGCATCGTGCCGCCCATATCGGAGATGGAGCGCTGTTCGGGCAGCAGGTCTATCACCGGGTAGCGGGTGGAATGGTCAAACTCGGTGCTATTCGGCTCGTCGCTGCCCACCAGGTGGCGCGCGAACTCAATGACCATGACCTGCATGCCCAGGCACAGGCCCAGGTAGGGGACTTTGTTCTCGCGGGCGAACCGCGCCGCGAGGATTTTCCCCTCAATGCCGCGGTAGCCGAACCCACCGGGGACGACGATGCCGTCCACCTGGCCCAGCACGTCGTACCCGCGCCCCTTCTCCAGTTCCTCGGAGTTGACCCAGTGGATGTTCACGTCCACGCCCCGGTGGAAGCCCGCGTGCATCAGCGACTCGCGCACGCTGATGTAGGCGTCCTGCAACTGCACGTACTTGCCGACCAGCGCGATGTCCAGCCGCTCCTTGGGCGCCTTGATGCGGTTGACCATCTCGCGCCACTCGGTCAAATCGGCGGCGCCGGTGGACAGCCCCAGGCGTGCGGCCACGTAGGAGCCTAGCCCCGCCTCCTCCAGAATCAGGGGCACTTCGTAGATGGTCTCCGCCGTCTCCAGGGGCACCACCGCCTCGCGGTCCACGTCGCAGAACAGGGCGATCTTGTCCTTCAGCGCGCTGCTCACGGGGTAATCGGAGCGGCACACGATGACGTCGGGCTGGATGCCCATGGAGCGGAGTTCCTTGACGCTGTGCTGGGTGGGCTTGGTCTTCAGTTCTCCCGTGGAGCCGATGTAGGGGAGCAGCGTGAGGTGGATGTAGAGGACGTTGTCGCGGCCCACGTCCTTGCGCATCTGGCGGATGGCTTCCAGGAAGGGCTGGCCCTCAATGTCGCCCACGGTGCCGCCCACTTCCACGATGACGACGTCGGGCGCGCTTTCCTTGGCCACCTGGCCGATTCGCCGCTTGATCTCGTTGGTTACGTGGGGGATGACCTGGATGGTGCCGCCCAGGTAGTCGCCGCGCCGCTCCTTGGCGATGACCTCGGAGTAGATTTGCCCTGTGGTTACGTTGTTGGCCCGCGTCAGGTTCTCGTCAATGAATCGCTCGTAATGGCCCAGGTCCAAATCCGTTTCCGCGCCGTCCACCGTTACGAACACTTCCCCGTGCTGATAGGGACTCATGGTGCCCGGATCCACGTTCAGGTACGGGTCCAGTTTCTGTATGCTCACCTTGAGGCCGCGGTTCTTGAGCAGCCGCCCGATGGATGCGGCAGTAACCCCCTTGCCTACCGACGAGACGACGCCGCCCGTGCAGAATACGTACTTGGTCATTTTCTCTCCCGCTGATTGGCCTGCGCACAAAGAACGGGGAGCCCAACCAGGCCGGTCGGGACTCCCCACCCGCAACTGCCTCCGAGAACAGAGGGGCGCTGGATTACAACAGTTTGGCCAGGTCTTCTGCGGCGCGGCGCATGTCCAGGAAGATCAGTCCCAGTTTGGCGTCCTTCCGCGCCAGCACGGTGAGCACGGCGTCCTCGCCGACCGCCGACAGGAAGACATAGCCCTGCGCGCCTCGGATATAGACCTGTTCCAACAAGCCCCGACCCAATTCGCTTGCGATTCGCTCGCCCAGGGATAGCATGGCTGCCGACATGGCGGATACCCGGTCCTCTTCCACGTCCGCGGGCAGCGCCGAGGCCATGATAAGCCCGTCCACACTGACTACGGCAGAAGCCTCAATATCGGGCGTGCTTGCCTGAAGGTCCCTCAGCCGACTGACCATCAACTCGGTGCGCGATCTTGTCATGGTGTTTGCACTCCTTTCCCCATTCTGGTCAGCGATAGGCTACCTGCTGCATTGAAGTCTTCTACATAATATCATAACTCATGTCGGATGTCAACGGGGCGCGGGACAAAAATTGATTCGGCCAGAGGATTCCAACCGCGAATCCACGCGAATCTACGCGAATGGAGATTAGGTGAGGTAGAGGTTGCGCGGATAGGCGAAGGTGCGTCGCACCTCGGCTGGCGGCACAATGCCCAAACACGTAGGGCGGCTTTCCATAGCCGCCGGAGAGCTATCCACGAATAACACGAATCTACGTGAATGAAATAGATGTAGACACGCATGGCGGCACAATGCCCAAGCACGTGGGGCGACTCTCCATAGCCGCCGGAGGCGGGGGCAGGTATGGAAACCTGCCCCTACGCTCGCTACATTCGCGTGGATTGGCGTTACTCGCGGTTACAGAGCCTGTCCGCGAATGCGCGGCGCGGCGCCGCCCCACTCTAGGACGATCGCCTCGTAGGGGAGAATCGCGAGTTTCGCGCCCGGCCGCAGGGGTGGCGCGGCGGCGTCGTCGCCGGTGGCGCGGCTGGAGAGAAGCACGCGGGCCTCGCCCGTCGCATGCAGCGCCAGCCGCCGCGCCGAGAAGTTGAGCACGACGAGGCAGGTCTGCCGCCCCGTTCGCCGCAGGAACGCCAGGTAGTCCTGGGCCCTGGTGTTCAGCGGGACATAGTCGCCTTCTACCAGCGCGGGCGTCTCCCGCCGCAGGCGCAAGGCGCGCCGGTAGAAGTTCAGCAGCGAGGCGGGGTCTTCATCCTGTTCCGCCACGTTGACGCCGTCGGCGTAGTTCGGGTTCACGGGCAGCCAGGGTTCCACCACGGCGGGGCAGAACCCGCCATTGGGCGCATGGGCCCACTGCATGGGGGTGCGGCACTTGTCGCGGGTCAGGCGGGCAGCGCGTTCCAGCGCGATGGCGGGCGGCACGCCCAGTTCTTCCACCTGCGCCTGGTAGAACCAGATGCCCAGCACGTCGCGGAACTGGCGGATGTCGGTCAGCATGAGGTCGGTCATGCCGATTTCCTCGCCGTTGTACAGGAAGGGCGTGCCGCGCAGGGTCAGCAGGAGAACCAGGTGAAGCCGCGCCAGTTCGGCGTCGTGGACGCCATCGCCGAAGCGGTTGTACACGCGCGGCGAGTCGTGATTGCCCAGGGTGTTGCACGGCCAGGCGTCGGGCGAGATTCTCGCCAGGGCGCTCAGCCGCTCGCGCTGATTCTTCCGCACCCAGGCGGGGGTCAGGCGCTCCGTGCGCATGAGGGGGAAGTTGAACACCATGTGCAGTTCGCCATTGCGGCAATAGGCCAGGTTGTCGTCCTCGCCCACCAGCACCCTGTCGCCGTCATAGGTGTCCACCAGCGCCCGCAACTCGCGCATCAGGTCATGCACTTCCGGCTGGCTGTGCTGGTACTGGAACATGGCGTCCCAGAGCCTGGCGCATTCCGCCCGCTGCTCGGCCGTCTGGGCCGACTCGCCCAGGTGTCGCAACTGGCCGATGTTCATGGGCACGGGGTGGTCGGGCATGGCGGGGTGCTCAAAGATCGTCCCGATGGCGTCCAGCCGGAAGCCGTCCACACCCATGTCCAGCCAGAAGCGGGCGGCGCGGAACATGGCCTCTTTGACCTGGGGGTTGCGCCAGTTCAGGTCGGGCTGCTGCTTGAAGAAGTAGTGGTAGTAGTACTGATCGCGGGCGGGGACGTATTCCCACGCGGGGCCGCCGAACGTGGACTGCCAGTTGTTGGGCGGGCCGCCGGCCTTGCCGTCGCGCCAGATATACCAGTCGGCCTTGGGGTTGTCGCGGCTGGATGCGGATTCCAGGAACCAGGGATGCTGATCCGACGTGTGATTGAGCACGAGATCCAGGATGACGCGGATGCCCCGGCGGTGGGCTTCGTCCAGAAACCGCCGGAAGTCGTCCAGCGTGCCGTATTCGGGCGCCACACCCGTATAGTCCGAGATGTCGTACCCGCAGTCAAACAGCGGCGACGGGTAGTGAGGCGACAGCCAGATGGCGTCAATCCCCAGGCGCTGAAGGTAGTCCAGTTTTCCGATGATGCCCGGCAGGTCGCCGATGCCGTCGCCGTTGCCGTCGGCGAAACTGCGGGGGTAGATTTGGTAGAACACGGCCTTCTGCCACCATTTGAGTGCTGCCATTTGGGAAGCCTCTCTACGTGTTGTTTCCCGCGAGCCCGCCCGACGCTAGAGCATCGGGCTGAAGGGGCGAGGCCCTGCGGGCTGGTGCGAACGCGCGGATCCCCATTCGCGGCGTTCGTGATTCAAACGCCCCCGCCCAGGGCGACAGGTGGGGCGAGTACGCACGCCTATGCCCCGCGCGCGCCCAGAAAATCCAGCAGCGCCCCGTTGACCTCCTCGGCGGCCTCGTTTTGAACCCAATGCCCGCAGTCCGGGATGTAGTGGATGGTGAGATTAGGCACCCACTTCTCCAGGCCGCGCGTCAACTCCACGCCCAGCGCGATGTCGTCCACCGCCCAGATGAGCAGGGTGGGCGCTTCAATGGGGCGCACGCGCTGGGCCGGGGGATGCCGAAACGCGGCGCGGTACCAGTGGATCATGGAGCGGAGCGCGCCGGGCTGAGCCATGGCCGCGGCGAAGGCCCGCAGGTCATCGTCCGAAAAGGCGCCCTTGCGGACGGCGACCTTGCGGAAGAAGAAGCGGGCCGTTCCCATAGGCGACAGGGCCAACAGCGCCTCCGGCAGCCATGGAATCTGGAAGAAGAACATGTACCAACTGCGCCGCCGCTGGCTCCAGTGCCGCAGTTCGCGGGCGAACGCCACAGGGTGCGGCGCGTTCATGATGACGAGGCGCTCCACGCGGTCGGGGTAGTCCATGGCGAAGCGCCAGGCCACCGCCCCGCCCCAGTCGTGCCCCACGATGACGGCGCGCTCGCGCCCGGCCCAGTCCAGAATCGCGGCCACGTCCGCCGTCAGCGCGTCCAGACGGTAGGCGTGCACGTCCGACGGCTTGTCGCTGAGGTTGTAGCCGCGCTGGTCGGGGGCCACCACGCGGAACCCCGCCTTGGCCAGGGCCGGCATCTGCCGCCGCCACGAGTACCAGCATTCGGGAAACCCGTGGAGCAGCACGGCGAGGGGGCCATCGTCTGGCCCTGCCACCATCGCGTGCAGGTGAACGCCCTCAAAAGCGGGTATGCGCACTTCGGCGAGAGCCTCCATTGATCCTCTGCTCCTTGCCCCCCGTCTTGGGGTGTCTGGGGGCGCGCTGCGGGCAAGGATACCGCGGGTCT
Organism: Chloroflexota bacterium; assembly: GCA_014360805.1. Taxonomy (NCBI): domain Bacteria; kingdom Bacillati; phylum Chloroflexota; species Chloroflexota bacterium. Next base: position 2,875 of record JACIWU010000092.1, on the reverse strand, counting down.
CCCTGCGAGTCAAACTCAAGGGCGTGCAGGGAGAGTTTGTTCTGCCTTCTCTGCACAAGGCGCCCCCGCGCTGAGAGCGTAGAGCAAATTGCCAATTTGCTCTACGCGGGTGAGGCTGAATCGCCGCATGGCCGCGCAGGGCCGCCCCCCGCGATGAGGGGTGGGCGCGCCGCACGTTCGCCTTTCCACCGCGGGCAGGGGATGTGGAGCAAATTGCCAATTTGCTCTACGCGGGTGAGGCTGAATCGCCGCATGGTCGCGCAGGGCCGCCCCCCCGCGCTGAGAGTGGCGGGAGCGCATAGCGTAGCGTTGCTGAGACGGGACAACTGTGGTATCATAGCCCGCAGCAGCGACCTTATCGCAGGAGGAACGCCATGGGCGATTTGCACGCGCAGGTTGTGAACCCGTCGGAACTGGTGGCGTATCAGGATGGCGCGGTGGTCAGCCGCGAAATCGTCAGCCAGAAGACGGGGACCGTAACGCTGTTCGCCTTTGACGCAGGCCAGGGCTTGAGCGAGCACACCGCGCCCTTTGACGCGCTGGTGCTCGTCCTGGACGGCGAAGCCGAGATCACCATCGCGGGGACTCCCTTCCAGGTGCAGGCCGGCGAGATGATCCTGATGCCCGCGCACAAGCCCCACGCCCTGAAGGCCATCCGGCGCTTCAAGATGATGCTGGTCATGATTCGCGCCTAGCCGCGGACGATTCCACCGATAACGCTCAAGGAGGCCCTGATGAAGATTGTACGCTATTGCCCCGCGACAAGCCGCAAATGCGGCAGGCTTGGCCTGCTGGTGGAGCGCCCCGAGGGAACCTACGTGCTGGACCTGGCGCGGGCACGGGTTTGGGCGTTCCCCGGCAGTCGCCAGTCGCCCATCCCGAATGACGTTCTTCCGCTCCTGCGGTCGGGGCAGAAGGCCCTGGCCATGGCGCAGAAGGTGCTGGATGCGGCCCTGTCTCGCTGGGACGACCTGCCGTTTGGCGTTGCCATGCCAGTGGGCGACGTGCGGCTGGAAGCGCCCATCGGGCGGCCCGGCAAGATCATCTGCCCGGGCCTGAACTTCCGCAAGCATCTGGAGGAGACGCAGGGGCCGGGAGCCAAGCCGCCCGAAAGGCCCTACGGGTTTCTCAAAGCGCCGTCGTCGGTCATCGGCCCCGACGATCCCATCGTCATGCCCATCTGGACGCAGAAACTGGACTACGAGGTGGAACTGGCGGCGGTGATCGGCGTGGGCGGCACGAACATTCCGCGCGAACAGGCGCTGCGGCATGTGGCCGGGTACACCATCCTCAACGATGTCAGCGCCCGCGAGGTCCAGGCGGCAGAGAGGCAGGCGGGCTTCCTCACCCTGGGCAAGAGTTTCCCCACCTCGTGCCCGATGGGGCCGTATTTGCTCACGGCGGACGAACTGCCCGACCCGCACATCTTGAGCATGGAACTGCGCGTGAACGGCGAGGTTCGCCAGCAGGGCCACACCAGCGACCTCATCCACGACTTCTCGGCCATCATCGCGTACTGGTCGCGGATGGGGCTTGAGCCGGGCGATGTGATCTCGTCGGGCACGCCTTCGGGCGTCGCCCTGGGCCGGGAACCCGACACTTCGTGGTACCTGAAGCCGGGCGACGTGGTAGAGGCCCGCATAGAGCGCCTGGGGACGTTGCGGAACCCCGTGGCGGCGCCGGTTGGGTGAGCGCGGGATAGGCGGCTTGCTCACCCCCATCCCCGCACGCGCCAGCGGACGGAGGTCTTGTGGACGGCGACGGGCCACAGGCGGTCGGCCAGGGTGTGCAGCGCATCGGCAAAGCACTCGCCCGCGATCCACGCGCCTGCCTGCGCCGGGTGGCGCACAATCCACACGAGGAGCGACAGGGGCAACTCGCCCCACCCCTTGGGCTTGCCGAAGATCACCCACCGGCCGATGGTGTTGGCCACCAGGAAGAACAGCAGGATGTACCCGAGGCGCAGCAGCGTGCCGATGACCGGCTGGTGCGATAGCCCTCGGTGGCGCGTCTGCCTGGCGTAGGGGTACCAGAAGATCACGAACGCCAGATACAGCGGAAGCCCCACAATCGGCCACCGGCGGATGCGCGCCTCGGTGCGCGTGATGTGGTCTTGGTCCAGGTCGGGGTCGGCGAAGTACGTGCCGAAGAGCATCCCCGCCAGCGCGTAGCCGGTGATTTCCAGGGCATAGACGACGTCCGAAGTGGCATACCAGGTCAGTGCGAAGGCGGTAGGGGTGCAAAGCGCCAGCGCCGCCTCGTTGATTCGCTGGTGGATTTTTCCCGATGGCATCGTCCCCTCCGAAGCGCAACCACGTATGCCGCATTTTCTCTCAAAGCGGCTGGGTGTCAAACGCGGAGGCCACCTCGCCATCCCCGCCCCGGCCTCTGTAACCGCGAATAATGCCAATCCACGCGAATGGGGAGGGGAGCGTAGCACTTACGTGCCCACGTTTATTCTTCATCGCGTGGATTCGCGGTTGCAATCCTCTGAGCGAGCGTAGGGCAGGTTTCCCATACCTGCCCCGTCTCCGCGGCGGCTATGGAAAGCCGCCCTACGGACTCGGATTCACCGCGGAGCAAGCGGAGACCGCAGAGACTGACCCTGAAATCTCCGCGTTCTCGGCGCTCTCCGCGGTGAGAATCTCTGGCGAGCGTAGGGCAGGTTTCCCATACCTGCCCCGGCCTTCGTGTCTTGTGTTTTTGCGTGAGAATCATGTTTCACACAAAGGCACAGAGACACAAAGGGATAAAGACACGGAGGAAACCCTCTGTGCCTTCGTGTCTTTGTGTGAGCCTTGGCGGCTATGGAAAGCCGCCCTACGGGTCTACCTCTATCATTCGTGTGGATTTGCGTTATTCGTGGATAGCCTCT
>JACIWU010000091.1 GCA_014360805.1 Chloroflexota bacterium | reverse complement strand
GAACGAAGCCCCCTTCGGGGCTGTGGTTAGCCCGCAGGGCTTCGCCCGTTCAGCCCGATGCTTCAGCATCGGGCTGACATAGTGTGAGTACATCCATTGTTCTCTCTGCGGTCTCGGCGGTCTCGGCGGTGAGGCCCGGCGTCCCCACGCTGGCCCGGGTGAGGGATGCTGCTCCGCGCGATGGCGAGCCGAACCGGGAACTCTCGCGGGCCACAGGCCGTCTTTGACGGAGAGAAACTATCGGGAGGAGAGACATGTACCGACAGCCGCTCCCACCGGAGCCCGACCGATCCAACCGGCGGCTTCTCATCGCCGCGCTCATCGTCGGCGCTGTTGCGCTGGCGTGCGCAGCCGCGGCGCTGGTCGGCGGCCTCATGCTGTTGCGGAACCGCCAGGCAGCCGCGCCGCTTCCCACCCCTGTGCCCACCACCGCGACGCCCGCGTTCAAAACCCAGATTCGCCTGGAGCCGGAGTCGGGGGCCTTGGGCACCCCCGTCTTTGTCCGCGGGTCTGGCTGGGTGCCGGGCGAGGTAGTGGTGGTGTTCCTGCTGGCCCCCAGCGGCAACATCAACGAGAGCCTCACGGTGGCTGTGGCCGTAACCGACGAGCAGGGCGGGTTTGAGAAATCCTTCACCGTCCCGAAGGGCCCGCCCTGGGATGGCATGGCCGAACTGACCGTCCTAGCCCGATCCAACCGCACCGGCAACGAAGCGCGCGCCGCATTCCAGGTCGTCCCGCCGACGAGCACCCCCACGGCGACTACCACGCGCACCCTCACGGCGACGCCGACGCCCGGCACGCCCACGCCGACGCCTACCGTGGCCACGCCCACCCCCACGCGCACGCCGTTTGTCGCAACCGACTGGCTGGGCGAGTACTGGGCCAACCCCAACCTGTCGGGCGATCCCGCACTCCAGCGCAACGATGTCCGCGTGGACTTCGCATGGGGGACGGCAGCGCCCGATCCCGTGCTCCCTGCCGACCGCTTCTCGGCCCGATGGAGCCGCGAACTCGCCTTTGACGAGGGGGCCTACATCTTCCACGTGGCGGTGGATGACGGCGCGCGGTTGTGGGTGGACCAGCGCCTCATCATTGACGAGTGGCACGATTCGGGCCTCACCGAGTACACCGCGCCGCTGTACCTCACGGCGGGCCGGCATTTCATCCGCATGGAGTACTACGACGCGGTGGACAACGCCGTCGCCAAACTGTGGTGGACGCCGCTCACGCAATTCGCGGGATGGAAGGGCGAGTACTACGAGAACCGCGACCTGGCTGGAGCGCCGGTCCTGGTGCGCGACGAACCGCAGATAGACTTTGACTGGGGCGAGGGCGCGCCCGCCGGTCTGACCACACCCGACCGCTTCTCGGTGCGGTGGACGCGCACGCTGAGCCTGGCGGCAGGGGTATACCGGTTCCGCGCCCTGGCCGACGACGGCGTGCGCCTGTGGGTGGACGACCAACTGCTGATTGACGAGTGGCACGATTCGCTGCGCCGCGCCTATGTGGGCGAGATCACCCTTCAGGCTGGCGCCCACACGGTGCGCGTGGAATACTACGAGAACACCGGCGGGGCTGCATGCAAGGTGTGGTGGGACGTGTCGCCGCTGCCCACGGCCACCGCAACGCCCCGGCCCACGTTCACGGCGACCGCGCAACCCCTTGTTCGCAGCGGGGCGCGCTGAGGGCGCATAGGCCCGTACGGGGTGTTTATTCTCTTCGGGCGGGGCCGCGCGAAAATCAAAACGGGGACGAAGGGTTTCGTCCCCGTTCTTGTGTGGGGTGAGCGGCGGGATTCGAACCCGCGGTCTTCTGATCCACAGTCAGATGCCTTGACCGCTCGGCTACGCTCACCGTGCGCGGTGATTTTACCACAAAGCCCCGGCCCGCGCAAATTCGCAAGCCCCGAAGCCTCCCCAAGAACCCCTGACCTCACCGAACCCCTGGGGTGGAGATGGGCGGGGTAGACATGTAGGGTGCCTTTCCATAGCCGCCGAAGGCAGGGGCAGGTATGGAAACCTGCCCTATCAATCTCCACCGAAATGTACACACTACTACCCTTCGGTCCTATTGACAACAGGCGAAAACTGTGGTATACTATTGCAAACATTACAATCCTTACATTCTTTACATGTGCAAGGTGGTGCGCGGTGGATCGGTTTCTGACCACGGGAGAGGTGGCCCAGTACTGTCAGGTCTCGCCCGTAACGATTTTCCGCTGGATCAAGGAAGGGAAGTTGCCGGCGCATGCCACGCCCGGCGGGCACTATCGGGTGCGCGCCACGGACCTGCTCGCCTTCCTGGCGAAGCACTCCATCCCCGTGGACACGGAACTACGGCGCGCGGTGGCGGGCGAGAAGCGCATCCTCGTCGTGGACGATGAGCAGCCTATTGTGGAGACCGTGGTGCGCAACCTCCAGCGTCTCGGCCCGCAATTCCGCTTCGCCACGGCCTTCAACGGGTTTGAGGCCGGCCGGCAGTTGGCGCTCTTCGGGCCGGACCTCATCGTGCTGGACCTGATGATGCCCGGCGTGGATGGCCTGGAAGTTTGCCGCCAGGTGAAAGGAGATCCGTCCACCCGCCACATGAAAATCCTTGTGGTTACCGGCTACAGCAGCGCGGAGCAATTGGAAGCGGCCCGCGCGGCCGGGGCCGACGATTGTCTGCCCAAGCCGTTCTCGGGCGACGAACTCCGCGCCAGGGTGCGCAAACTGCTGGGGATTCCGGCGTCCGGCGAGGCTCCCCTATCGTAGCGCGGGCGGGGCGAATGATGGCTACAGATGGGCGACAGGCTCGGAAACTACTGGATCGGCTGGACGGCGACCTGGCCCGCGCCCACGGGTCGGCCTACGTGCTGGAGGTCGGCCTGTCTGCGCTGATGCAACTGGCGGGCGCCGAATCGGGGCTGGCCGTCGTGATCGCCCCCGAGCAGAGCGGCGGCCTGCTTTGCACATCCGAGGGCATCGGCGATGACGAAACGGGATGTTGGGCGGATGTCCTCCGCCGCACCCTGGAGCGCGACGCCGACGTCGTCTCATCGCCAGAAGTCGCGGCGCTGGCCGCCGAGAGGGGCTACTCGTTCTATCTGCCGGTTCCCTTCGTGTCCGCCGGCTGGACCATGGGCGTGGCTGTCCTTTTGAGCCGAACTCCTCTGCATCTCGCCGCTTCCCAGGCGCGTCGGATCGCCATCGCCCGCGACAAGATCGCCCCGACCCTGGAGCGCACGCGGATGCTGGAGGAACTGCAGGCGCGGGTGCTGGAGTGGAGCCTGCTCATGCGTATCGGGCAGGAGATCGCCTACAGACCCGACAGCAGCCTGCTCCCGCGCGCGGTCTCCCTGGTTGCCAGCACGTTCGGCTACGAGCAGTTGGCCTTTCTCCGCGAGCAGGAGGGCGCCCTGTGGGTAGAGGCCCTCGCGGGGAAATCGCTGGATGGGTGGAAATCGGGCCACGCCGTTGCGGTACGGGATGGTCTGCTTGGGCGCGGGTTGGGCCTGGATGCACTGGCATGGGAGAACAACCTGGCTTCGTTGCCCCACGTCCCCAGGCGGTCTCGGTCGGAGATCCTCGTGCCCGTGCGCCTCGGTTCGGAGGTGTTGGGGCTGCTGGATGTGCGCGCCTCGTCTGCGGGCGCGTTCACCCAGCGCGACCCAGGCGTGCTCAAGTCCGTCGCCGACCAACTGGCCGTCGCCCTCCAGAACCAGCGGCTGCTCTTGCAGGCCGAGAAGCGCGCCGCCTATCTGGAATCCGTGGCGCGCATCGGCCAGGAGGTGGCCGCGATCCTGCGCACGCCAGACCTGCTGCGCCAGGCGGTGGAATCGGTGGGGCGCAGGCTGGATTATGAGCGCGTGGCGGTCTTCCTGCTGGACGAGGCGGCGGCCACGGCTTCGCTGGTGGCCGAGTACGACCACGACGAGGTGCGGGCCTATGATCCGCCGGTGGTCTCGGCGGGGGCGGACGAGGAGCGGCAGGTTTCGCGGGCGGCGCGAGAGGGCCAGGCCGTGCGCCGTGAGGGGGAAGCATCAGGGGCGGAGGGGAGTTTTCCCACGCGGGCCGAACTGTGCGTGCCGATTCGCTTTCGCGGGCGCGTCGTCGGCGTGCTGGACATCGGGACGGATCGGCGGGATGTTTTCGGGCCGGATGAGGTCGGCGCACTGTCCTTGCTGGCCAACCTCATCGCCGCGACCCTGGAGAACGCGCGGCTCTACGAGCGCGAGCGGCTCACGGCATCGGAACTGGCCGAGCGCAACCTGGCTCTCGTGCGCGCGCAGGCCCGGGTCGTCCGCGCGGAGCGCCTGGCGGCCATCGGCCAGTTGGGGCTGGCCGTCAAGCACGAGATCAACAACCCCATGACGGCTATCCTGGGCAATGCGGAGTGGCTGATGGAGCAGGAGACGGGCCTGTCGGAGGAAGGCCGGCGCGCGCTCCAACTCGTGCACGACATGTCGTTGCGCGTGCGCGACATTGTGGCCCGCCTGGAAGGTGTGGACGACGTGCGCCGCCCGTATCTGGAAACGGAGATGATAGACCTGACGGGACGGAAGAAGTCCGAACCCGAAGAGCAAGATTAGGCTGCCCATAGACGAAAAGAAACCCGCCGGTCAGGGCGGGTTCCTTTCTGCCTTCGCGGCTACTCGGTGAAGCGAAACTTGATGAGCGCCCACAGAGCGGGCAGGCCGTCGCGCCAGGGCGAGAGTTTCTTCTCCTGACGCGGCGTGTACGAAATCGGCACCTCGTAGATATGGTGGCCGCGCTTGAGAATCTTCGCCGTTACCTCCGCCTCCAGGTCAAACCGATTGCACCTGATGCGGAAACTCTGCATCAGGTGCCGATCCACCAGTTTGTAGCACGTCTCCATGTCGTGGATGCGCGAGCCGTAGATGAGGTTGGTGACCCATGTCAGGAACTGGTTGCCCAGGCGGATGAAGGGCTTCTGGCCCTTGAGGGATCGCACGCCATAGACCACCTTGGCGTTTTCGGCCACCATCTTGTCCACCAGTTTGTGGTAGTCATCGGGGTCGTACTCCAGGTCGGCGTCCTGGATGATGATGGCATCGCCTTGGGCGGCGGCGATGGCGGTGCGGATGGCCGCGCCCTTGCCCTGATTCTTGGGATGGTGGATGACGCGCAGGCCGGGAATGTCTAGGCGGTCCAAAATCTCGCCCGTCCCGTCGGTGGAACCGTCGTTCACCACGATGATTTCCTTGTCCACGTCCACGGCGGCCACGCGGCGGATAAGCGCCTCTACGGTGGGGGCCTCGTTGTAGGCCGGAATCAGCACGGAAAGTTTCACGATCTACCTCCAGAGTTCGTTGGCCGGCCCATTTAGCCCCAGGTTGACCAATTTGTCAAAAAGCGGCTTGCCAGTCTGCCAATCCCACCCCCGCTGGCGGTAGAATTCGGGCAGGAGGGTGTCCATGTCGGGGACGTGGCCCTCGGTGCCGCCTTCGGGCAGCGGCTTGAGCAGGATGGGGGGCAGGCGGTCGTCGTCGCGCGTTGCGCCCAGGCGGTTGGCGATGGCGCGCTTCAGGTTGAAGACGCGCTCGCCGGTGAGCAGCAGGTCGTCGGGCGACAGGTCGCGGCCCGTTACGGCAGTGTACAGCGCCCGCCATCGGTGAGAGCCGTAGAAGGCGTTGGAGCAGGCGATGAGCGAATTGGTGAAAGCGTGGTAGTTCTGCATGCGGATGACGACGCCCACCTTGTCGGCGCTTTGGTCAAAGCGGTCGCCTGCGAAGATGCCCAGTTCGGCCTGCTCCTGGCCCAGGTCCACCATGTAGATGTCGGCGTCCATGTGGGAAGCGCCGCGGGGGCCTGTGGCATACACCAGGGCCATGCCGATGTTGGCGCGGGGGTCGTGCATGGGCACCTCCAGCCCCTTCACGTGCACGGCCCAGTCCTCCACACCGAACCGCCGGGCCAGGGCCAGCGCGCCGTCGGCCAGAAGCGCTCCAAACCCCTCCCTGCGCGCGATTCTCGGGATGAGGGCGATGGCCGGCCCCAGGTCGCCCCACTGCAAGCGCAGGCCGTCGGTGTCGCGCTCGGTGAGCACGCCCGATTCAAACATCTGGTACGCCAGAGCCAGCGTAACGCCGCAGGAGATGGTGTCCAGGCCGTGGACGTTGCACAGGTGGTTGGCCCGCGCTACCGCCTCCAGGTCGGCGCAGTCCAGCAGCGACCCGAAACTGGCGATGGTCTCGTATTCGGGGCCGTCCACGGCGGGCGTGGCCCAGGGGTCGCGGGTGGGCGCGGTCCGACGCCCGCAGCCGATGGGGCAGCGGAAGCACGACGCGCGGCGCTGGAGGATGGTCTCGCTCATGGTGGGGCCGCTGATGTCCAGCGCGTTCGGGAACACCCCGCCCATGAAGTGGCGGCTGGGCATGTCGCCGATGTCGGCCTGGAGCATGACGCCGTTGGCCGTGCCCATGAGCCGGAACACCTGGCTGGCGGGGTCTTCCTGGATGAACGCCGCGATGTCCTGCACGGCGGCGTGTAGGGCGTCCGCATCGGCCACGGGCACTTTGCCGTGGCCCAGGACGGCGATGGCCTTGAGGTTTTTGGCGCCCATGACCGCGCCCATGCCGGTGCGGCCCGCCGCCCGCCCGTGATCGTTCATGATGGCGGCGTACTTCACCCGCGACTCGCCCGCAGCGCCGATACAGGCCACGCGCGTTCGCCGGTCGCCCATCTCCTCTTTCACGACGCGCTGCGTCTCGTAGGCGTCCAGCCCCCACAGGTGCGCCGCCGGCCGCAGGGTGGCTTTGCCGTCGGCCACGGCCAGGTACGCCGGCTCGGGCGCGCGCCCCGTGATGACGATGCCGTCGTAGCCCGCGAATTTGAGTTCAGGCCCCCAGAACCCACCGGAGTTGGACTCGCCCCACAATCCGGTGAGCGGGGAGCGGGCGCAGACCACAAATCGGCCCGTGGAGGGCGCGGCGGTGCCGGTAAGGGGGCCGGTCATGAAGACCAGCGGGTTCTCGGGCCCCAGGGGATCCACGTCGGGCGTGAGGTGCTCCCACAGGTAGCAGGCGGCCAGCCCGGCCCCTCCGATGAACTGCGCCGCCCAGTCAGGGTTGATGTCCTCGTCGCGGATGTCTCCGGTGGTCAGGTTTACGCGCAGAATCTTTCCCATGTAGCCGCCCATGGCCGGCATCCTCCTTGCGGGTGGTCAGAACGTTACGGGCGTGCCGTGATACACGCACCAGAACAGGCGGACGAACTCCTCGGTCTCGGGGACGCGCGGGCTGGTGATGGTGCAGGGGTCCTGCGACGCGTTGTCCACCAGGAGCGGCAGGCCCGCCGCGAATTCCTCCTCGGCGATGCCGATCTCCTTGAGCGATCGGGGGTGGCCGATTTCCCGCACCAGTTGGTGCACGGCGTTGACCAGGGCGTCGGCGCCTTCCTTGCCCGAGGCGGTCGTGAGGCCCAGGTAGCGGGCCAACGCGGCCAGATTGTCGGGCATGCCGTTGGCGGCGAACTCCAGGGTGTAGGGCAGGCAGATGCCGATGAGTCGGCCGTGGGGCGCGTGGAACAGCCCGCCCAGGGCGTGGGCCATGCTGTGGCAAATGCCGATTTGGGCGTTGCCCAGGCCCAGGCCCGCGATGGTGGCGGCGTTGTGCATGTGCTCGCGGGCCTCTTCGTCGTGGGGGTTCTTGCACGCGCGCGGCAGGTAGGTCAGCACGAGTTCCGTGGACTTGATCATCAGGCCGTCGGTGAAATCGTTGCGCCACGCCCCGACGAAGCATTCTATGGAATGGGCCAGCACATCCATGCCGGTGTCCCGCGTGATGGCGGTCGGCAGGTTGAGGGTGAAGATGGGGTCCACGATGGCGAAATCGGCCAGGCCCTCGGGCGAGCCGAGGACGAGTTTGCGGTGGCTGGCCTCGTCGGTGAGCACCACGCCCCATCCCACATCGGCGCCGGTGCCGCTGGTGGTGGGGATGGTAACGAGGCGAACCTCTTTGCTCAGGTTCAGCGGCTCCAGGGGGCAGATTCCATCCACGGGCAGGTCGGGCCGCTCGTAGAGGACGCGGACGGTCTTGGCGGTGTCCATGGCGGAGCCGCCGCCCAGGCCGATGATGAGGTCGGGCCTCACCTGGCGGGCGACCTCGGCCCCGCGCAGGGCCAGTTCCAGCGTCGGCTCCGCAGAGACCTCGGCGAAGAGGGTGTAGGCGATGCCCGCCTGTTCCAACCTGCGGGTTACCAGGTCCACCAGCCCCAACTGCACCAGGGCGGCATCGGTGATGATGAGCGCCTGGCGCGCGGGAATCTCAACCAGGTAGTCCAGCGATTCAGGTCCAAAGATGATTTGCGGGCTGCGGAAAAACCACATACTCACCTCCACGGGACGGTTTTGGTCCCAAGCAACGCCGATACGGGCAGGGGGCGAACGCTGGGTTCGCCTCCTGCGGCTACGGCTGGCCGATGTCGGGCGCAGGTCAAGGGCACGCGCGCCGCGGGGACGCTGCGGCAATCAGGCCCACTCGGTGGGCACGAGGGCGCAGCACTTGACCAGTTCCTGGGCCGCCTTGACGTTCTTCATGATCATCGTCATGTTGCCCTTGAGTTTGAGTTTGCGCGTCATCAGGCCCTGGATCGGGTCCAACTCGGCCTTGATGACTTTCACCCAGGTGTCGTAGTTGGCACTCATGACGAACGCGGGGTTTTTCTCGGCGGGGTCGGTGATTCCCTTCGCCTCACGGCACTTGCCGTGCCACAGGTCCATGTACAGGATGGCCTGCTGGGTCAGGGGGCCACCTGGCTCTACGATGAAGTAGAAATCCCCCTCCCAGTTCTTGGCGGCCTCGGCGTAGGCCTGGCTGTTGTTGAGAGCCTCGCAGAGCGCGACTACCCATTCGTGAGATGGAAACTTCGGCATGGCGACCTCCTCATGTAAGGATTTGGGGATCGGGCGCGAAACGATAGGGGCCGCCTGGCAGCGGCCGTGGCGGGTGCAGGACTTGGGGCGCCGGCTTCGGCGGGCGCTGCGCTGTGCGCGGACGCATCATCGGCGATCCTCCTCTGCGCGGTGAATACGTGAAACATTATACAAGGCACATGCTGGGGATGTCAACTCGTCCGCGGGGCAGGTATGGGAAACTGCCCTGCGCGCGAGGAGGGATTCTCACCGCGGAGATCACCGAGAACACGGAGATTTCAGGGTGAGGCTCTGCGGTCTCCGCGCGCTCGGCGGTGAATCCAGCGTGGAAACCGGCCCTGCGGTCTATGCGTTTCGTGCTGCCGCTCATCGGCCTGACGAAAGTCCACCGACATGTATACACTATCCATCGCCTCGGCGGCGGTTTGACGCGCGGGCGGCTTCGGCCTATACTCACGTCCGGCCGCAAGGGCCAATCTGCCGCAAACGAGGAGCATCGCCGACAACGCCATGATCGCACTCCTGAAACTGCTGCTTGTCTTCGCCGCCGTCATCATCGCGCTCAACCGCCGCGCGGACGTAGGCGCAACGTTGCTGGCGGGCGCGCTGGCCCTGGGTCTGCTCATGGGGCGCGCGCCCCAGGCCCTGGCGCTGGACGCGTGGAGCGCCGCCACCAGCGCCGACACCCTCCGTCTGGTGGTCATCGTCATCCTCATCCTCACCCTCACCGAGGCGCTGAAAGCCTCCCGCTACATGGAATCCATGGTGCAGTCGCTGCTGGAACTCATCAGCGACGCGCGGGTGGTGCTGGCGATGGTGCCCGCGCTTGCCGGCCTGCTGCCCATGCCCGGCGGCGCCATGTTCTCGGCCCCCATGGTGGCCGAAGTGGGTCGCCACTTCCAGGTGGATAACAACCAGAAAGCCTTCGCCAACTACTGGTTCCGCCACATCTGGGAATACATCATGCCGCTGTATCCGGCGCTGGTGCTCTGCTCTGCGCTTCTCGCCGTCCCCCTGGGCACGTTCACGCGCAACCAATGGCCGCTGACGGTGGCGGCCGTCGCGGCGGGATGGGGGATCGTGCTGGCCCGCTTCCGCAAGAACGACAGCGACGTGCCCCACATCAACCGCCGCCGCAGCCTGGAGGCTTTGGCGCGCAGCATCTGGCCGGTGCTGCTGGTGGTCGTGGCCACGATGGCGCTGGACGTGGACTTGCTGATCACGCTGCCGGTGGTGCTCGTGGTCCTGGGGGTAGCGGCGCGGTTCTCGTGGGCGCAGATTCGCGGCGTGCTGCGGCGGGGGCTGGACTGGCACATCGCCCTGGTGCTGGTCGGGGCAATGGTCTTCAAGCAGGTTATGGGCACGACCGGCGTGGTGGAGCAGGTGTCGGAGACCCTGGCCGCGGCGGGCGTGCCGCCCATGGCGATGATCGCGACCATTCCGTTCATCGTGGGCCTGGCGACGGGCGTTACCACCGCGGCGTTCAGCATCAGCGTGCCGGTGGTGCTGCCCCTTCTGCATGTGGCGGGAAGCCTGCACCTGCCCTATGTGCTGCTGATGTACGCCGGCGGGATGACGGGGCTGATGCTGTCGCCAGTGCACCTCTGCCTGATTCTGACGCGCGACTATTTCCGGGCCGACTGGGGGCGGATGATGCGGCCGGTGTTGGTTGCGCAGGTGGTGGTGATGGCCGTGGCGGTGGCGATTGCGCTCGCGGGCTAGTAGGAGCAGGTTTCCATACCCGCCCCCTGCGGGGGCTATGGAAAGCCACCCTGCTTGACCTCACCTATCCCCACCCCAGCCCTGGTGCGGGAGGGGTTAGGTGAGGTAGACATCATTTTTCACACAAAAAGGCACAGAGATACCAGAGGACAAAGACACGGGGAAAACCCTCTGTGCCTTCGTGCCTTTGTGTGAGAATAGTATTTCACACAAAAAGCGCAGAGATTCACCCTGAACTCTCCGCGTTCTCGGTGATCTCTGCGGTGTGAATCCCCTAGATGGGGCTAGCCTTCGCCTGAAGGGTCAAGCGGCGCATGATGTGGCCGCTCTCAAAGGCCTTGCCCGTGCCCAGCGCCACGCACAACTGCGGCTCCTCGGCGACGAAGCAGGGCACGCCCGTAGCCTGGGTGAGCATGGCGTCCACCTGGCGCAGGAGCGCGCCGCCGCCCACGATGACCATGCCTCGGTCAATGATGTCGGCAGCCAGTTCGGGCGGGGTCTTCTCCAGCACGCCCTTGACCACGCCGACGATGGCCGCCAGCGGCTCCGCGATGGCCTCGGTTACCTCGCCCGAACTTACCTGGATGGTGCGAGGGAGTCCGGCAACCTGATCGCGGCCGCGCACTTCCATCACCAAATCCTCGTCCAGCGGGAGGGCGCTGCCGATTTGAATCTTGATCTCCTCGGCCGTTGCGTCGCCGACGAGGAGATTGTATTTCTTGCGGATGTATGCGGCGATGGCCTCATCCAGTTTGTTGCCGCCTACGCGCACGGAGTCGGACACGACGATGTCGTTCATGGAGATCACGGCGGCTTCCGTAGTGCCCCCGCCGATATCCACCACCATGTTGCCCGTGGGTGTGCCGGTGGGCAGACCCGCGCCCAGCGCTGCCGCCAGCGGTTCGGGGATGAGATACGCCTGCTTGCCGCCGGCCTGGAGGGCCGCATCGCGCACCGCGCGGCTTTCCACCGAGGTAACGCCCACCGGCACGCTGATCATCACCTCGGGCCGGAACAGGCGGAACCTGCCGCAGACCTTCTCAATGAAATAGCGCAACATGCTCTCGGTAACGTCAAACTCGGCGATGACGCCGTCCTTGAGCGGGCGCGCCACCTCTATGCTTTCGGGCGTGCGCCCCAACATGGTGCGGGCCTCGTTGCCCACCGCGACGATTTTGTTCTCCAGCACGGAAATCGCCACGATGGAAGGCTCGTGCAGGACGACGCCCTTGCCTCTCACGAACACTCGGATGTTGACCGTTCCGAGGTCCACTCCGATTTGCTTTTCCAGCATGTATGTACCCCTTTTGGTTTCGGTCGGGGGAATGAATGCATTGACCCG
>JACIWU010000090.1 GCA_014360805.1 Chloroflexota bacterium | reverse complement strand
CTGGCCTGGGCCGAGGCGTACATGCGGCTCCATCCCGAAGTGCGCATCTCAGTAACCGGCGGCGGCTCCGGCACCGGCATCGCCGCCCTCATCAACGGCACGGTGGACATCGCCAATGCCTCGCGGGAGATGAAGCCCGAAGAAATCGCGGAGGCCCAGAAGAACGGCTACACCCCCCACGAGCACATCGTCGCCTGGGACGCCATCGCCGTCGTCGTCCACCCGTCCAATCCTGTGAATGGGCTTACGCTGCGGCAAGTCTCCGACATCTACACCGGCAAGATCACCAACTGGCGGCAGGTCGGGGGCGAAGACCGACCCATCGTGCTCCTGTCGCGCGAGTCCAACTCGGGCACGTATGTCTATTTCCTGGAGCACGTCGTCCGTCTGGGAGACCCCAAGAGCGACGCGCTCTTCTCGCCCGACACCCTGCTGATGCCCTCGTCCGAAGGCATCAGCGCCGAGGTGCGCCAAAACCCCAACGCCATCGGCTACGACGGCCTGGGGTACGTAACGCCCGACCAGAAGACGCTGGCCATCGCGCGAGATGCCAACGGCCCCTTCGTCCTGCCGTCGGCCGAGACGGTCAACGACGGCACATATCCCATCGCGCGCCCCCTGTACATGTACACCGTGGGCGAGCCAAGCCCGCACGTCCGCGCGTATCTGGACTGGGTGCTGGGCGACGGGCAGCGGCTGGTCGCCGGCGTGGGGTTCGTGCCACTAAAGCAATCGCCAACGGGAGGCTCGGCTGCGCCATGAAACACACACCGCGCGTGCGCTGGGCGGAATTCGCCATTGAGTCGCTGATTCGGGTCATCGGCTTCTCCACCGTCGGGTTCGTCATCCTCATCTTCTTGTTCCTGCTCCGAGAAGGACTGCCCGCCTTCGCGCAGATAGACCTGGGCAACCTGTTCGGCACACGCTGGTACCCGACGTTTGGCCTGTTCGGGACGCTGCCGCTCATCCTGGGATCGGTGCTCATCACCATCAGCGCCATCGTCATCGCCCTGCCGCTGGGCGTGGCCGCGGCCGTGTTCATCCGCGAGGTGGCCCCGAACTGGGCGCGGGAAATCCTCAAACCCATGATAGAGGTGCTGGCGGGGATTCCGTCGGTGGTGCTGGGGTTCTTCGGCATGACGCTGGTGGCGCCCATCGTCCGCGAAACCTTCGGCGCGCCGACGGGGCTGGTGGCGTTCACCGGCGCGCTCATCCTGGCCTACATGTCACTGCCCACCATCATCAGCGTGGCCGAGGACGCGCTGGACGCCGTGCCCAAAATGTACCGCGACGCGGGCCTGGCCATGGGCGCGACGCAATGGCAGACCATCTGGCGCGTGGTGGTTCCGGCGGCTCGCTCGGGCATCGTTACCGCCGTCATGCTGGGCATGGGCCGCGCCATCGGCGAGACCATGGCCGTGATGATGGTTACCGGCAACGCGGCGCGCCTGCCCCTGGGACTGGACGCCCTGTTCCGGCCGGTGCGCACCATGACCGCCACCATCGCCGCGGAGATGGGCGAGGTGGCCCACGGGAGCGTGCATTACCATGTCCTCTTTGCCATCGGGATTATCCTGTTTGTCATCACGTTCCTCATCAACCTGGCGGCAGCCTCTACCATGTTCCGCAAACGGCGGCGAGGAGGGTTGCGATGAGGAACCGATTTGTCGCCCAGCGAGTGGGGTTTGCGCTGCTGACGTTGGCGGCGCTCGCCGTGGTCATTCCCATCCTGGCCGTCGTCGCGGTGATCGTCATCCGAGGGGCGGCGGCCATCAACTGGGAGTTCCTGACGGCCATGCCCCGCGACGGGATGCGGGCCGGCGGAATCTTCCCTGCCATCGTGGGCACCGTCGTGCTCACCCTCGGCACGGCCATCGTTGCCATTCCCCTGGGCGTGGGCGGCGCCATCTACCTGTCCGAATACGCCCGCGACACGTGGGTTACCCGCGCCATACGCTTGGCCATCATCAACCTGGCGGGCATCCCGTCGGTGGTGTACGGCCTGTTCGGGCTGGGGCTATTCGTGCTCCTGCTCGGATTCGGCACTTCCATCGTCGCCGGATCGCTGACGCTCTCCATCATGACCTTGCCCGTCATCATCAGCACCGCCGAAGAGGCGCTGCGGGCCGTCCCCACCGAGTTCCGCACCGTCAGCGCCAGTCTGGGCGGGACGCGGTGGCAGGCCATCCGCCACATCGTGCTGCCCCAGGCGCTGCCGGGCATCATCACGGGCGTCATCCTGGGGCTGCTGCGCGCCGCGGGCGAGACCGCGCCAATCCTGTTCACCGTGGCGGCATTCTACCTGCCGCGATTGCCGCGGTCGCCCCTGGATCAGACGATGGCCCTGCCCTACCATCTCTACGTCGTGAGCACCCAGGTTCCCGGCATGCCGCAGAAGATTCAATTCGGGACGGCGCTGGTGCTGCTGGGGCTTGTCCTGTCGCTGAACGTGGTCGCCACGATGATTCGCAGTTACTTCCGCCGTCGGCGGCAATGGTAGGTCGTCATCACCCGATGGAGCGTGCACGTGGCTGAAACGAAAATCCAGATTCAAGACGTGTCCTACGCCTACGGCGACCAGCAGGTGCTGCGCCACATCACGCTGGACGTGCCCGCGCGCGCGATTACCGTCTTCTTCGGCCCGGCGGGCGGCGGGAAGACCACGCTCCTGCGCCTGCTGAACCGCCTGAACGACCTGGTGGAGGACGGCCACATGTCGGGGCGCATCCTACTGGACGGGGAGGACATCTACGCGCCGGGGTTTGACGTGCCGAGCCTGCGGCGTCGCGTGGGCATGGTCTTCGCCCTGCCCCTGCCGCTGCCGGGCACCATCCGCGAGAACGTAACCTACGGGCCGCGCCTGGCGGGCCTTCGCGACCGCACGCGCCTGGACGAAATCGTGGAGCGCAGCCTGCGGCAGGCGGCCCTGTGGGATGAGGTCAAAGACCGCCTGGACAGCCCGGCCAATGCCCTGTCGGGCGGGCAGCAGCAGCGGCTGTGCATCGCCCGAAGCCTGGCGCTCGAGCCGGAGGTACTGCTCCTGGACGAGCCAACCTCCGGCCTGGACCCCATCTCCACGGCCAAGGTGGAGGAGTCGCTCCTCACCCTGAAGGAGCACTACACCGTCATCATCGTGCCGCATAGCGTGCAGCAAGCAAGCCGCATCGCCGACTACGCGGCTTTCTTCCTCATGGGCGAGTTGGTGGAGCACCACCCGGGCAAGAAGATCTTCACGGCCCC
This sequence comes from Chloroflexota bacterium, assembly GCA_014360805.1. Classification (NCBI taxonomy): domain Bacteria; kingdom Bacillati; phylum Chloroflexota; species Chloroflexota bacterium. Next base: position 8,765 of record JACIWU010000090.1, on the reverse strand, counting down.
TACCGACAAACGAACGGAAGATTACGTTACCGGGCGATTTGGATAGCGCGCATGGACAAGATCAGGACCGAGCACCTGTACTTCTACTACGGCAAGAAGCAGGCCCTCTGGGACATCAACATCGCCATCCCGGAGCGGCAGATCACGGCGCTCATCGGCCCATCCGGCTGCGGGAAATCCACATTCCTGCGCTGCCTGAACCGCATGAACGACACCATCCCTCACACGCGCGCCGAGGGCAAAGTCCTCCTGGACGGGGAGGACATCTACAGCCCGAATACCAACGTGGTGGAACTTCGGCGCCGGGTGGGGATGGTCTTCCAGCGCCCCAATCCCTTCCCCGCGTCGGTCTTTGACAACGTGGCCTTTGGCCCCCGCGTGCTGGGCCTGTACGGACGGTCCGAACTCGCCGACATCGTGGAGGCAAGCCTGCGCAGCGCAGGACTCTGGGACGAGGTGAAGGACGACTTGAGGCAGGACGCGCTCTCCCTGTCCCTGGGCCAGCAGCAGCGGCTGTGCATCGCCAGGGTCGTCGCCGTCAAGCCCGAAGTGATCTTGATGGACGAGCCATGCTCGGCGCTGGACCCCATCGCCACCCTCAAGATAGAGGATTTGATGCGAACGCTCAGCAAGGAGTATACTATTGTCATCGTAACCCACAACATGCAGCAGGCGGCCCGCGCATCGGACTTCACCGCATTCATGCTCAGCGACGCGGAACGCACGGGCCAACTGATTGAGTTCGGGCCAACAGCCGAGGTGTTCACGCGCCCGCAGGACAAACGCACCGAGGACTACATCACCGGGCGCTTCGGCTAACGAAGGGGGTAGGAAGATGCGCAGGGCATTTGACGAAGACCTGGAAGCATTGCAGAACCAGATGCTGGAACTGGGCAGCATGGTCGCCGAGGCCCTGGCGCGCTCCGTGGACGCGCTCAAGCGCCAGGACATGGAGGCGTCGCGCCAGGTCATCCGCAACGACCCAAACATCAACGAGAAGCGTTTCGCCATTGAGGCCGACTGCCTGCGGCTGATCGCAACCCAGCAGCCCATGGCGCGGGACCTCCGCTCCATCGCCGCCGTGCTGGAAATCATCACCGACCTGGAGCGGTGCGCCGACTACGCCGCCGGCATCGCCAAGATTGCGCTCATGATCGGGAAGGAGCCGTTCATCAAGCCCCTCATTGACATCCCGCGCATGCTGGAGAAGGACCTCTCCATGCTGGATCGCGCCCTCAAAGCGTTCGTGGAACGGGACGTGGAAGGGGCGCGCCGCATCGCCGCAGAGGACGACGAGGTGGATGCGCTCTACGACCAGGTCAACAACGAGTTGATCACGTTCATGCTTCGGGATCCGCGCACGATCCAACAGGCCACGCGCCTGCTGTGGGTGGCCCACAACCTGGAACGCTTCGCCGACCGCGTTACCAACATCTGCGAGCGCGTGGTGTTCACCGTAACGGGCGAAATGCGCGAGATGAACATCCAGGAACCCGAAGTGGAGCCCCAATAGAGGGCCGCGCCCAGAAGCGAGATGAAACGCGCGCTGGCCCTCGCGGCAATCCTGGCGCTGGCGCTCGCCGTCGGAGCGCCGGCCACCACGCAGCCGCCCGACCCCCGCATCCGCTGGGTAAACGGGCTGCACGACCCAACCGCGGGCGTCCGTGAAGGCCCGCCCTCCCGCCCTTCGCCCGACATCCCGCCGGCCGAACTGGGCGACGTGCCCTCGTTCTTCGGCCGATACCCCTCGTCGGCGGAGGTACGCGCATTCCTGGAGGGTCTAGCGCAGGAGTATCCGGACCTGGCGACCGTGGAAACCGCAGGGACTTCATGGCAGGGCCGCCCCATCCTCGCCATCCGCCTGGGAAACCGGCAGACCGGCGACCCCGACGCGCGCCCCGCGCTGTACCTGGACGGCCAGCACCACGCCCGCGAGCCTATCTCCGGCCTCTGCGTGCTGTACACGGTGTGGTGGTTGCTCGCGGAGTACGGCCACGCCCCCCTCGCCACCCACCTGCTGGACACGCGCACGCTGTACGCCATCCCCTCGGTCAACCCCGACGGGAACGACATCTGGTTCGCCGACAACTTCGCCCAGCGACGGAATGCGAATCCCGCGTGCTGCGACGATGACGGCGACGGCCTGATAGACGAGGACCCGCCCAACGCCATCGGCTGGGGCGCGTTCCATGCGTACCTCTACATCTTTGACCCCGCGTGGCTGGCCGCCCACCCCGACAACCCGTTCGTGGACAACTGGCACGCCTACGTGCGCGGGGTTGCGGATATGGGCTTCGTGGACGCCCAGGGGCAGCCCATCCCACAGATAGACGATGATGGCGACAGCGCCCGACGCGGCGTGAACGAGGATCCCATCGGCGGGGTGGACCCGAACCGCAACTACGACGTGCACTGGAACCTGGGGCCTTCCTACGTGTGGAGCGACACGTACCGCGGGCCTGCCGTCTGGTCCGAACCCGAGGTGCAGGCCGTGCGCGACTGGGTGCTGGCCCACCCCAACATCGGCGGCGCGGCGACGCTGCATTCGGGGGCAGACCTGCTGCTTCATCCGTGGGGCTGGTCTACGAGCGATCACCTGCCCGACGGCCAGGTGTACGAGCACATCGGGCGCAAGGCGTCGCAACTGACCGAGTGCTGTGGGTTCTTGGGCGCGCCCCACACGTGGACCGCGCGAGGGTTGTACGTCGTAAGCGGCAGCGCGATGGATTGGCTCTACCTGCGGGGCATCTACGCCTTCTCGCCCGAAGTCTATGCCGCAAGCGAAATCGCCTACGCCACGCCCTACACCGCGCCAGGGGTAGAGAACGCGTACCTGGCCTACACCAGCCTGGGCGTGATGTTCAACCCGCCGGAAGGCCGTATTGCCCAGGTGTGCGAGCGGTGGCGGCGGTTTCTGGTGTACCTGTTGGCCGCGCTGCCCGCGCCGGTGTTCCACGATGTCGCCGTGGAGGATGGTCGCCTGGTGGTGCGCGCCGCCAACGATGGGGGAATCGCGGCAGACCTGACCCTGGAAGCCGAAACGGATGACGGCCTGAAGTTCCAGGCCGAGGCGGGCAGCCTGCGGGGAAGGTCATTCGCCTGGCCTCTGCACCTGGCGCCTCTGGTGGGCCACACGCTGACGCTCACCGCCACCGCCACGCTGCAGATCGCCGGGCAGTCGCGCGCCCTCCCCGCGACGACCCTGCGCGTGCTCGTGGGCGACGACGGCGCAGACGTGCTGGATGGGCGACTGTCGCCCTTCGTGTCGCTGGGCGGGTTCTTCGGCGAGGATGGCTGGGACGCCGACCCGCGCCGCTGGGAGAGGGACTATCATCTGGGGCCGGCCATCGGGTACCCACTGCTGTTCCCCGCGTTTCTGCGGTGAGCCGGCCGCCGCAGGAGACCCCACAACAAGCGCCGCCTATACCACCCGCACCATGACCTCGCGGGATGCGAAGTTCTCCTCGGGCTTGTCGGAGCCAGGCGGAGGCAGCAGCCGCACGCGCACGCGCACGAAAACATCCCCTCGCCGTCCCACAGGCACAATCTGATGGAATTGCCTGCGCCCCTTGTTGGTGATGACGCTGGTCTGGTTCGCGTGCTCGCGGCCCTGCGCGTCCGACTCGGTGTCGTAGGAAACCCACGTCTGGTATTCCTGCTCGGGCCCCACGTTGACGCGCCAACGCACGTGGATGGGGCGAGGGTACAGCACTTCCTCGGGCAAGTCCAGGATCTCTATCCAGCCCACCACCGTGTGATACGCGCGAAACCACTTGACCAGTTGCTCATGCCGGCGGGTCGCCTCTTGCGCCTCGCGCCGCTCGTTGAGTTGGTCTATGTACCGGAAAATCGTCTGCTGGATGTCCTGGGGGTTGGGCACTTCCAGGAACACGACCGCCTGGGTCCGCCCCGCCGTCTCCACCGTAACGTCGCCGAAGCCGAGAAGCCCGCCCCAGAACCCCTGCTGATAGCGCACGTTCTGCACCTGATCCAGGCGGGCCTCCGTGCGCTGATCGTACAGGAGCGGGAACCTGATCTGGTCAATGATGCGGTCGTGGGTCAGGATATAGATATCGTTGCGCCAGTCTATGGTGTTGAACACGAACCACAAAGCGACAAAGAACAGCCAGATAAAGTAGACAACCGATACCGCCCTCGCGAAGGAAGGAGCCAGATTCGCGACGAGTATGGCGAGGATCGCACTGACCACAAGCGCTAGGGCTAGCGAAGCCATGAGGATGCGCACGACGCCCGTCGCTCGCTGGATCACACCCTGGCGTTGCGCGAGTGGAGACTCGCCCAACTGCGGCGCACCAAGGGTAACCGACCACGCCCTGAGACCCAAAACGACACTGCCCGCGCCGAGCGCTATCTGAACCCAGCGCCCGCTGGTTGAGCCGCCGACAGCCCATGCTGCCAGGAGCACCACGATCCCAACGAATGGCAGAGCGGCAGTCCGAATGAGCACAATCGGGTGCCGGTGCCAGACCCGGGGCTTGGGCAAAGGCGGAGCGGACGGCGCGGCCATCACGGCGTCCTCCCGGCTCCAGGCTCCACAAGACGCTGGGCCAACATGCGCCGCACCTGCTCCTCATCCATGAGCGCGCGTTCGCGCTTGGACTCGTCCGCCGCCCTCAGAATCCGCTGCGAGATGCCCGGAGCGTCCCTCACGTTATCCATCGCGAACGCCTGCCCCACGCTCGCGGTTTCCACCTTCACCGTGCCCAGGCCCACCCACTTCTGGAGCAAGGCCGACCGGTACGAGGCGTTCTGCACCTTGGGCAGTTGCACCTCATTTCGGGCGCGCCAGATGATGCCTTCTCGGCGTATCAACCGGCGATTGGTGAGGACGTAGATTCGGAAGAACCACCGGAGCAGGATCACAGAAATCCACGCGAGCACGGCCAAGGAGGCGGGCAACAGAACGGCAAACAGCACCTTCTCCAGCGGCGTGCTCCTGCGAAAGGCGAAGGCAAAGCCGACCACCAAACCCACAGCGACCAGCAGTGGCAGCAGCAACTGCAGGAACAACACCAGGCGCGAGTCCCGCCAAACGCTTATGAACCGCTCGCCGGGTTCCAATTTGATCTCGTGGCGGGCGAACCAGTCCACCGCCTGGGCATCCGTCACGTCGGCTTGGCTCGCTCCAACCTGCTGGCGAGAGACCTCCTCCATCGCCGCGCCCTCCTCATGCGCCGTGGCCTATTATACCACAACCCGCGCGCTACAACAGGTCCTTGACGCGCTCCGCGAGTTCGCGCGTCATCCCCGGCACGGCGGCCAGTTCCTCCACGCTGGCGCGGCGGATGCCGTCCAGCGAGCCGAAGCGCGTCAGCAGGGCCTTCCTGCGCCGCGGGCCGATGCCGGGAATCTGGTCCAGCGACGACGCCAACCCCGTGCGCTGGCGGATGGTGCGATGATAGGCCACGGCGAAGCGATGCGCCTCGTCGCGCAGGCGCTGCAACAGGAACGACGCCTGCGAATCCGCCGGCAGGGGAAGCGGGTCGGGGCGGTCGGGCACGAAGACCTCCTCGCGCTCCTTCGCCAGGGCGGCCAGCGCGATGTCGCCGACGCCGAGTTCCTCCATCACGCGCCGCGCCGCGTTCAGTTGCCCCTTGCCGCCGTCCACCACGATCAGGTCCGGCTTCAGGGCGAAGGAATCGGGTCTCGCCCCGGGCAGGCGCGGCTCCTTGCTTTCTGCCGACTTCAGCCGCAGCAGCCGACGGCGCAGAACCTCGGTCATCATGGCGAAATCGTCCGCGCCCTCCACCGTCTTGATGCGGAAGCGACGGTAGTCGCTCTTCCTGGGGATGCCCTTCACGAAGACCACCATGCTGCCCGTGGCCGACGCGCCCTGGATGTTGGAGATATCGTAGCACTCCATGCGCGTGGGCGGCTCGGGCAGCCCCAGCGCCTGCTGCAACTCCGCCAGCGCCGCCGCCCATTTCGCCTCGTCGGCCTGCCACTGGGCGCGCAGGTGGGCCAGCGTCTCGGCGGCGTTTCGCGACGCCATCTCCACCAGCGCCTTCTGCTCGCCCCGACGCGGAACCCGAACCGCCACCCTGTGCCCTCGCTTCTGTCGGAGCCAGGATTCCACCACCAGCCGCTCGTCCAACTCATCGGGGAGCACAATCTGCGGCGGGACGTAGGCCGCCTCGTCGTAGAACTGCTTGACGAACGAGCCGAGGATGTGCGAGGGATGGTCATCCTCCACGCCGTCCAGCAGAAAACTCTCGCGCCCGATGAGTTTGCCGTCGCGGATGAAGAAAACCTGCACGCACGTGTCGCCGTCCGCGCGCGCGAAGGCGATGATGTCCTCGTCGGCGCGGGCGCGGGTAACCACGCGCTGGCGCTCCACCACCCGCTGCACCGCCGCGATCTGGTCGCGGATGAACGCGGCCCGCTCGTAGTCCAGACGCTCGGCAGCGGCCTTCATCTGCGCGCGCAATTGCTCCTGAACCCGCTCCGTCTTGCCCTCAAGGAAAAGGCAAATCTGGTGGATCGTGGCCCGATAGTCCTCCTGCGAGATGGCGCCGATACACGGGCCGGAGCACCGCTTGATGTGATAGTACAGGCAGGCGCGGCTGTCCTTGCCCGTGATCTCGCGGGTGCACGTCAGATACGGGAAGATACGCCGCAGCAGGTCCAGCGTCTGGCGGACGGCGCCCACGTCGGCGAAGGGGCCGTAGTACCGCGCACCGTCCTGGCGCATCTCGCGGGTTACCTCCACGCGGGGGAAGGGGTCCTGCCAGTGAATCTTGATGTACGGGTAGCGCTTGTCGTCCTTCAGCCGCACGTTGAAGCGCGGGCGGTGCTCCTTGATGAGATTGCATTCCAGGACCAGGGCTTCCAGTTCCGTCGCCGTAACGATGAACTCCAGGTCCGCCACCTCGGACACCAGGCGCCGAATCTTGGACGACGCCTGGGCCGACTCCTGGAAATACGAGCGCACGCGGCTGCGGAGGTTCACGGCCTTGCCCACGTAGATGACCCGCCGCTCCGCGTTCCGCATGATATAGACGCCCGGCGCAGTAGGCAGGGCGTCCAGTTTGGCGCGAAAGGCTTCCGCGATCATGCGTTCCCAGGCGACCCCATTCCGTTGACTCGGCGCTGTTTTCGGCGACGCACCCACCAGTAGAAGCCGAGAATCAGCAACAGAAACAGGACAAACGTGATGACCGGCACAAGGATCGCCATGATGGAAGTGCCCGCCGAAACCACGTCCTCGGTAACACTGACCACCGGGTTCAGCACGCCCCCGCCCATGGTGGTGATCACAGGCCGCGAGGTCGCCTTCACGGCGTGCACCCCGCCCGCCACGATGAGGCCACACACGACAGCCACCACCGGGTGAATGTCGGTGATGACGCGCGTGCTGGCGGCGAACAGGATCGCGCCCGCCGCAGGCCGCACCACGGTCTGGATGATGTCGTTGGCGGTATCCACTGCGGGAATCTTGTCCACGAAAATCTCCACCGTGAGCAGCACCAACAGGACGCCGATGGCCCACCAACTGGTCAGGGCGTCAAACGGGGGGCTGAGATGAATCCAATCGGTGAAACGCCCCGCCAGCGCCACGATGAGCAGCGGCAGGTAGGCATTCAGCCCCGCCGCGCCCGCCAGGCCAAACCCTGTCAGAAGACCCGTCGCCCAGTCCATACCTCAACCTCCCTACGATATTCTCCCCCACATATCAGGGCGATCCCACCGCAGCACGCTCCAGCGTCGCCCGCGCGACGCGGATGAGGAGTAACTCGCCCGAGGCGAGAAGGGATCCCGCCGCGAGCGCCGGCAGCACGTCCCGAAACACCGATGCCCGCTCCTCCCTGCGAGCCAGCACAACCCACAGCGCCATGTTGATGCCGGTGAACATGAGCGCCATGCCGGCCAGGCTCAACAGCGACACCAGCGGCAATAGCCACCCAACGCCGCTCACGATGGGCAAACCGGCCCACACCGCGACCGCCAGCCCGATGACCTCACGGCCGCGGCGCAGGATGGGCGAATCGGCCCAGTCCCGCCACAGGACGGCGTTCAGCAGCGGGTATCCGAACCCCACCATCGCCATGCCGCTGAAGACACCCGTCGCGTAGCGTAGCGCGTTGGCGGGCGGGTACAACCGCATCCGTCCGCCCGTCAGTTGATCCGCCAGCGAGTTGCCACCGTCCAGCACCATGAGCGCCAGGCCCGCCGCCAGGAGAATCGCCACCACCCTGGGCGGCCAGGCCCCCGCCTTGGCGCGGCCCGTCGCCCACGCGAAGGCCAGCACCGCCAGCGCCCCGAAGTAGGTCCCCGTGCATCGCGCGCACAGCGGGAACGCCGCGCCGCCGACGGCAAACGAGTGCTCGGGCCACTGGTGGCAGACCGAGTAGCCGACAGCCCTTGCCGCCGCCAGCGTGGCATGGGGGAACACGAACGCCAGCGCGATGAGCAAGGCCGCTACCCCGACGCCGATTCGCTTTCCCATGCTCGCTCCCATCCGGACTCAACGTGGAATATTATACTCCGGTCTGCCTCTTGGCGCGAGTTGGAGAGGGGGATTCGGGTCCACAGTCCGTTGGCGCTGACTGCTCATGGGAGGGCACGCAGAGCGCCGAAGGTTCTCGCGTGGGTACACCTCACCCCCGGCCTGCAGCCCCCTGGCCGCGGGCGCAACGTGCGATGCGCCTCCGAGGTGCGTCGCACGTGTCGGCCTCCCCTTCGCCGTGGGCAGGGATGTGGAGCAAATTGGCAATTTGCTCCACGCGGGTGGGGCCGCATCGCCG
>JACIWU010000089.1 GCA_014360805.1 Chloroflexota bacterium | reverse complement strand
CACTTCCGGAAGTGCGTCGCACCTTGGCCTAAGCCCATGGCGCGAACAACAAACTCGGGAACCGAGAGGCCAGGGGCAGGTATGGGAACCTGCCCTACGCATCCACGAATAGCGCGAATGCACACGAAAGGAGAGCAAATGTAGGGCGGCTTTCCATAGCCGCCGGAGGTCGTGGGCAGGTATGGGAACCAGCCCCACTGTGGTGTATGCCATGGTACGGGGCGAAGCGCCGATGCAGACGGCACGGCCGCATTTCAGCGCGTGGGCCTGATTTGACAAATGCGAGACCCCTTGCTATAATGGGAAGTTGCGGCAAGTGGGCCAGGTACACCTGTGCGTTCTGTTTTGGAATCCAGGGACGGTTAGGTTTTGACTTTTGTTCCAGGGCGCGCGACGGTTTCTTATCCCCGGTTCGGTTCCCTGCAAAGACGCGGGCAAGGTCGCTCTCAGGCTGCTTTTGTGTTGCGCGGAGGGTGACGTGGCCGGTTGGAGTGGCAGGGGTAGGCGAGAGCCGGGGTTTTGCGCTGCGCTGGATTCGTCCGACGCCGACCCTTTGGTTTTCTGTTCCGCAAGGGTTCCCGAAATACAAGTCCCCGCTGGCCGCGAGTGTGGCGCGCGATTTGTGTCCCCCTGTTGAGGGCTGCGCCAAACCAAGTGCGTAACCTATCGTGTAAGGAGCGGATGTGCATGAGCCTGAATGCGGCGGTTAAGAACTATGCCAGGCTGCCCGACGTACTCCCGTTGCCTCGCCTGATTGAAGTTCAGTTGGAGGCGTTTGAGTGGTTCAAAACGGAGGGGCTGAAGGAACTATTCCAAGAGATTTCGCCGATCCAGAGTTTCAACAAGAACCTGGAACTTCACTTTGACTCGTTCCGATTTGATGAGCCGAAGTACTCCGAGAAAGAGTGCCGCGAGCGCGACATGACCCTAGCGGCGCCCCTCTGGGTCAAGGTGCGCCTCGTGAACAAGGATACGGGCGAGGTGCAAGAGCAGGAGGTCTTCTTTGGCGACTTCCCGCTCATGACCGAGAACGGCACGTTCATCATCAACGGCGCCGAGCGCGTGGTCGTCAGCCAGTTGATTCGGTCGCCCGGGGCGTACTTCACGCTGGAGAAAGAGCCTTCCACCGGCCGCGACCTGTGCTTCGCCAAATTGATTCCCAACCGTGGCGCGTGGCTGGAGTTTGAGACCAGCAAGAAGGACGTGATCTCCGTCAAGGTGGACCGGAAGCGCAAACTGCCGGTAACGGTGCTCCTGAGGGCGGTGGGGTTCGGCTCGGATGAGGAACTGCTGGCGCTGTTCAGCGCGGTGGATACCGTCCCGGCGCATTCCTACATCCAGGCGACCATTGACCGCGACACCACGAAGACGCAAGAGACGGCGCTGCTGGAGTTCTACAAGAAACTGCGGCCCGGCGACCCCCCGACGGAGGAGAATGCGCGCAACTTCCTGGATGCGCTGTTCTTCAACCCGCGACGCTATGACCTGGGCCGCGTGGGGCGCTACAAACTCAACAAGCGCCTCGGACTGGATACCCCCCTGTCGGTGCAGGTGCTTACCAAGGAAGACCTGGTCAAGGTCGTGGAGCGCATCATCCTCGTGAACAACGGCGCGGAGCCGCCCGATGATATTGACCATCTGGGCAACCGACGCATCAAAACGGTGGGCGAGTTGATCCAGAACCAGTTGCGCATCGGGCTTTTGCGCATGGAGCGCGTGGTGCGCGAGCGCATGAGCATCCGCGACCCGGAGCAGATGAGCCCGGTGAGCCTGGTGAACATCCGACCTGTGGTGGCGGCCATCCGCGAGTTCTTCGGCGGCAGCCAGTTGTCCCAGTTCATGGATCAGACGAACCCGCTAGCCGAACTGACGCACAAGCGTCGCCTTTCGGCGTTGGGCCCGGGCGGCCTGCGTCGCGAGCGCGCCGGTTTTGACGTGCGCGACGTGCACCACAGCCACTACGGCCGCATCTGCCCCATTGAGACCCCCGAAGGGCCGAACATCGGCCTTATCGGTTCCCTGGCCACCTATGCGCGCATCAATGAGTTCGGGTTCATTGAGACGCCCTACCGCAAGGTGATTCGGCAGGTGCCGCGCACGGTGGAGGGCCTCGTCAACCACACGCTCCGCGAGAAGATCGTGGACCCGGAGACGGGCGAGGTGGTGGCGCAGGCGGGCACGTTCGTAACCGCGGACCTGGCCGAACGGATCGCAGCCCTGCCCCTTGAGGGCAAGGACATGGTGGACGTGGTGCCGGCCGTTACCAACGAGATCGTGTACTTGAGTGCCGACGAGGAAGACCAGCACACCATCGCGCAGGCCAACGCGCAGTTGGACGAGTACGGCCAGTTCGTGGAGAACCGCGTGTCGGTACGTCGGCACCAGCAGTTCCTGATGGATTCGGTGCTGCGCGTGGAATATATGGACGTGTCGCCCAAGCAGATTGTGAGCGTGTCGGCGGCGCTGATCCCGTTCCTGGAGCACGACGACGCCAACCGCGCCCTGATGGGGTCCAACATGCAGCGGCAGGCGGTGCCCCTGATCGCGCCCGAAGCGCCCATTGTGGGCACGGGGATTGAGGCGCAGGCGGCGTGGGATTCGGGCCAGGTGGTGCTGGCGCAGCAGGCAGGCGAGGTCGTCTCGGTTACGGGGCGCCAGATCGTGGTGGCGGGCGATGACGGCCAGTTGACCGTGTACCCGCTGCGGCGGTTTGCCCGCTCCAACCAGAGCACCTGCATTGATCAGCGCCCGCGCGTGTCCAAGGGGGACCGCGTGGAGAAGGGCACGGTGCTTGCCGACAGTTCTTCTACGGATGGCGGCGAACTGGCGCTGGGGCAGAATGTGCTGGTGGCTTTCATGTCGTGGGAAGGCGGCAACTACGAGGACGCGGTGCTCATCTCGGAGAAACTGGTCTGGGACGACAAGTTCTCGTCGGTGCACATTGAGAAGCACGAGGTTGAGGCGCGGGATACCAAACTGGGTCCCGAAGAGATCACACGCGACATCCCGAACGTCGGCGAGGAGGCCCTGAAGGACCTGGATGAGGAAGGCATCATCCGCATCGGCGCGGAGGTTCGGCCGGGCGACATTTTGGTCGGCAAACTCACGCCTAAGGGCGAGGGGGACCTCACGCCGGAGGAGAAACTCCTTCGCGCCATCTTCGGCGAGAAGGCGCGGGAGGTGAAGGATTCGTCGCTGCGGCTGCCCCACGGCGAGCGCGGCAAGGTCGTGGAAGTCAAGGTGTTTGACCGCGAGGAGCATCGCGACCTGCCGGCGGGCGTGGATCGGCTGGTGCAGGTGAGCGTGGCTCAGTTGCGCAAGGTGATGGAAGGCGACAAGATGGCCGGACGCCACGGGAACAAGGGCGTCATCTCCAAGGTGGTGCCGGTGGAGGACATGCCCTTCCTGGCCGATGGCACGCCGGTTGAGATTATCCTGAACCCGCTGGGCGTGCCTGCGCGCATGAACATCGGGCAGATTCTGGAGACCCACCTGGGCTGGGCGGCGGACCGCCTGGGGTTCCGCGCGATTTCGCCCGTGTTTGACGGCGCGGACGAGGATGAGATTTCGGCGGAGTTGGCCCGCGCGTGGATGGCGGACCGCGCCTGGGAGGACATTACCGAACGGGCGTGGCGCTGGGTGGCCGAAGAGGGGTACTCGGAGGACGAACTGGAAGACGACGAGGATGTGCGGCGGCTGTTCCTGGCCCACTGGCTTGAGGGCAAGCCCTACGACCCTGAGGCGCTGGTGTACGATCGCAACTATGCGCGGAGGGCGGCGTTGCAGGAATGGCTGCGCGAGCAGGGCTACGACCCCGATCGCCTGCTGGCCTTTGAGGACAACCAGCGGTCCGTGGCCGAGCGCAAGGCCGCCGATGAAGAGGCGCGCACCGCGTGCCTGCGCATGTGGCTCCACGACCAGGGTGTAGATCCGGCCGCCATCAAGGACGAGGATTTGTTCGCCCACGCCCTGAAGGTGAGCCGAGAGCGCAATCTGCCGCTGCCCACCTCGGGCAAGATGATCGTGTACGACGGCAAGACCGGCATGCCCTTTGACCAGCCGGTAACGGTGGGCATCATCAACATGATGAAACTGCTCCACCTGGTGGAAGACAAGGTGCACGCGCGCTCCACAGGGCCTTACTCGCTGGTAACGCAGCAGCCCCTGGGCGGCAAGGCACAGTTTGGCGGCCAGCGGTTCGGCGAGATGGAGGTTTGGGCTTTGGAAGCCTACGGCGCGGCCCACACCCTGCAGGAGATGCTCACGATCAAGTCCGACGACGTGAGCGGTCGGGTGAAGACCTACGAGGCGATTGTCAAGGGCGAGCCGATCATGGAGCCGGGCGTTCCGGAGTCGTTCCGGGTGCTGGTGAAGGAACTCCAGAGCCTGGGGTTGTCGGTGCAGGTTCTGGACGAGAAGGGCGAGACCATTCAGTTTGGCCGGGAAGAGGAAGAGCGCGTGCCCCGATTGGGCGGCGGCCTGCCGCTCCCCGGCTGGGATAGGTAGGGAGGACAACGTTGGAAGTAAACGATTTCGCTGCTCTGCGAATTGGACTTGCTTCTCCGGAGGAGATTCTCAGTTGGTCTCACGGCGAGGTGCTGAAGCCTGAGACCATCAACTATCGCACGTTGCGGCCAGAGCGCGACGGCCTGTTCTGCGAGCGCATCTTTGGCCCGACGCGGGACTGGGAGTGCGCCTGCGGCAAGTACAAGCGGATTCGCTACAGGGGCATCGTGTGCGAGAAGTGCGGCGTGGAGGTGGCGCCGGCCAAGGTGCGGCGCGAGCGCATGGGCCACATCAGCCTTGCGTCGCCTGTGGCGCACATCTGGTATGTGAAGGGCGTGCCTAGCCGCTTGGGGTTGCTCCTGAACATGTCGCCGCGCAACCTGGAGCGTATCCTCTACTTCGCGCAGTACGTGATTACCAGCGTGGACGAGGAGGCGCGACAGCGCGCGCTCCAGCGCAGGGAGAAGGACCTGGCGGCCCGCATTGCCAAACTGGAGGCCGAGGCCCAGGAGGCCATAGACGCGATTGAGGCTCAGCGCGATGAGCGCCTGGAGATGCTGACGTCGCAGCAAGAGGCGTATGAGGCCGAAATAGAGGAGAGTTTCTCGCGCCAGTCCGAAGGGCTGCTTTCGGAGGCCAACCGCCTGCGCGAGTACCTGGAGGCGCATCTGGATCAGGTGGCCGAGGAGACGCTCACCCTGGTCGGCGAGCATGTGATTGCGGAGAAGGGCGAGGTCCTCGTGCGAGAGCACCTGAAGCGCCTGAACGACCTCTTGCAGCGCGAGGTCAGCAACCTGGAGACCCGCTTGCGGCGGGACCGCGAGGAGAAGACCGCCGCGCTGGCGCTGGAGAAGGATCAGGTGCGGCATGCTGCGGCGCAAGAGATAGAGAAGATTCAGGAGAAATTGAGCCGCGACATTGACGCGCAGCGCGAGCAGTACGACCGCGAAGTGCACGAACTGAAGAGCCTTCAGCCCCTGGAACTCATCAGTGAGACGGAATACTATGACCTCAAGAACAAGTGGGGCACCGTGTTCCGCGCCGGCATGGGGGCCGAGGCGATTCGGGAGATCGTCGCCGGCCTGAACCTGGACAAGATGGCCCAGGAACTGCGTGTGGAACTCAACACGTCCAAGTCCAAGCAGAAGCGCAGGAAGGCGGCGAAGCGGTTGCGGGTGGTGGAAGCCTTCCGCCGCTCCGGCAACAAGCCCGAATGGATGATCCTGACCGTGCTGCCGGTGATTCCGCCGGAGTTGCGCCCCATGGTGCAACTGGACGGCGGGCGGTTTGCCACGAGCGACCTGAACGACCTGTACCGCCGCGTCATCAACCGCAACAACCGCCTGAAGAGGTTGCTGGATTTGGGCGCGCCCGACGTGATCGTGCGGAACGAGAAGCGCATGCTCCAGGAGGCCGTGGACTCGCTGGTGGACAACGGCCGCCGAGGGCGTGCCATTTCCCGAACGGGCAAGCGCAAACTCAAATCCCTGTCGGACATGCTCAAGGGCAAGCAGGGACGGTTCCGCCGCAACCTGCTGGGGAAGCGCGTGGACTACTCGGGGCGGTCCGTGATCGTTGTGGGGCCTGATTTGCAGTTGCACCAGTGCGGCCTCCCGAAGCGGATGGCCCTGGAACTTTTCCGTCCCTTCGTGATGCGACGGCTGGTGGAGTACAACTTCGCGCACAACATCAAGAGCGCCAAGCGCCTGGTGGATCGGCTTAGCCCGGAGGTGTGGGACGTCCTAGAAGAGATCACCAAGGAGCGGCCGGTGCTGCTGAACCGCGCCCCCACGCTGCACAGGCTGGGCATCCAGGCATTTGAAGTGGTGCTCATTGAGGGGAGCGCCATCCAGATTCACCCGCTGGTCTGCCCGGCGTTCAACGCGGACTTTGACGGCGACCAGATGGCCGTGCACGTGCCGCTGTCCAAGTCGGCGGTACAAGAGGCGCGCACCCTGATGCTGTCGGCCAACAACCTGTTGCTGCCCGCCAACGGCGAGCCGGTTGTGGGGCCGTCCAAGGACATGGTGCTGGGCTGCTACTACCTGACCACCGAGCGGCTGGGCGCCAAGGGCGAAGGCAAGGTCTTCGCCGACTTTGACGAGGTGGAACTGGCGTATAACCTGGGCATTGTGGATTTGCAGGCGCGCATCAAGGTCATGGTGCAAGGCGACGGAGCAGCTCCGAAGATTCTGGAGACGACGGTCGGGCGCGTGCTGTTCAACCAGATTCTGCCCAAGGAACTCCGCTTCGTGAACCGCCTGATGGACAAGAGCGCCCTGAAGGAAGTGGTGGCGCTGTGCTACCAGAAACTGGGCCGAGAGCAGACGGCCAAGTTGGTGGACAGCATCAAGGAGATTGGGTTCCGCTACGCGACGCAGTCGGGCGCGACCATCGCCATCAGCGACATCACCATTCCGGAGGCCAAGGAGCGCATCGTGCGCGAGACGGGCGCGGAAGTGGAGGAGATTGAGCGCCAGTACCGACGGGGTCTCATCACCGACGGCGAGCAGTACAGCAAGATCGTGGACCTGTGGACGCGGGCGACCGACGAGATCACCGAAGAGGTGCGCAAGACGCTGGATCCGCTCAGCCCCATCGGGGCGATGGCCATGTCGGGGGCGACGAAGGGCGGTGCGCAGCCCATTCGCCAGTTGGCAGGGATGCGCGGGCTGATGGCCGACCCGGCGGGGCGCATCATCGCCCTGCCCATTCGGTCCAACTTCCGCGAAGGGCTGACGGCCCTGGAGTACTTCATCTCCACGCACGGCGCGCGCAAAGGATTGGCCGATACGGCCTTGCGCACGGCCGACGCGGGCTACCTGACGCGGCGACTGGTGGATGTGGCTCAGGACGTGATCATCACCGAGGAGGACTGCGGGACGCGCAGCGGCATCTGGGTGGATGTGGAATCCACCAAGCGGATTGACCCGCGGATGGAACTCAAGGACCGGGTGCTGGGGCGGGTGGCGGCAAGTCCCATCGCGCACCCGAAGACGGGCGAAGTTCTCGTGGAGGCCGGCGCTATGATAGACGAGGACGCCTTGAGCCGCCTGGTGAAGGCCGGCGTTACGCGGGTGTATGTGCGGTCGCCGCTGACGTGCCGCTCCGAGTTTGGCCTGTGTCGGAAGTGCTACGGGCGGGACCTGGCTCGGGGCGAACTGGTGGCGCTGGGCGAGGCCGTGGGCATCATCGCGGCGCAGAGCATCGGCGAACCCGGCACGCAGTTGACGCTCCGCACGTTCCACACCGGCGGTGTGGCGGGCGCCGAGGATATTACGCAGGGCCTGCCCCGCGTGGAGGAACTGTTTGAGGCGCGCGTGCCCAAGGGCGAGGCCGTGATTGCCGAGATTGACGGTGTGGTGGACGTTATCTGGCAGGGCGACCAGCGCAAGGTCAAGATCACGTCCAGCCGCGTCGTCAGCGAGGAATACGCCATCCCGTCGGGCTACTCGCGCAAGGTGGAGGACGGCGACCAGATTCAGGAAGGCGCTGTGCTGGCCGAAGGCCCCGATGGGGCCGTAACAGCCCGAATCCCCGGGCAGGTCTTCTTTGAGGAGGACAAGGCCATCGTTCGCCGCGAGGAAGTGGAGGAGCGCGAGTACGACATTCCGGCGGCGGCGCGCCTGCGCGTGGAGCGGGGCATGGAGGTGAAGGCAGGCGACCAATTGACAGAGGGCGCCAAGAACCCGCGCGAGGTGCTGCGGATTCAGGGAGCCGAGGCTGCCCAGATGTACCTATTGGAAGAGGTGCAGAAGGTTTACCGCAGCCAGGGCGTGAACATCCACGACAAGCACATAGAGATCATCATTCGGCAGATGCTGCGGAAGGTGCGGGTACGGAGTTCGGGTGATACGGACATGCTGCCGGGGATGATGGTGGACCGGTTTGAGTTTGAGCGGCGGAATGAGGAGGTGATCGCCCAGGGTGGCAAGCCTGCCACGGGCGCGCCGGCGCTGCTGGGGGTAACCAAGGCGGCCCTGAGCACCGAGAGTTTCCTGGCGGCGGCTTCGTTCCAAGAGACGACTCGCGTGCTCACCGAGGCGGCCATTGAGGGCGCGGTGGACGAACTGCGGGGTCTGAAGGAGAACGTCATCATCGGCAAGTTGATCCCCGTGGGGTCGGCTTTCCGGCCGCCGCGACGGCTGTTCCGCGAGCGGGTGCAACTGGAGATTCGGGAGCCTGGCGTGGCGGGCGAACTGGAATCGGGAGAGACGTCGCCGGAGTCGTTTGAAGACGACGATGCCGAATTTGACTAAAACAGAGCATTGTGGTATAGTGCTTTTTTGCGGGCCCACATAGCGTGATCCGCTCGCAGGAGCGAAAAAGAGATCGTCGCTGGGTCCGTGATGCAGCAGCCACGTCACCATAGAGTTGGGCCTGATTTATCAGGTCTGGTGCCCACGTAAAGGTGAGGCGGCTGTTGTTTTGCCCAAAAGCAGGTAAGAATCGGATTGGCTCAAGAGTTCCTAGGGAGGTTCAGACTTGCCGACCATCAATCAACTCGTGAGAAAAGGGCGGAAGGAGAAGGTCAAGAAGAGCAAGGCTCCTGCGCTGCGGTACACGTACAACGCGCTGAAGCGCAAGACGGCGGCCAGCAGCAAAGGCTCGCCCCAGAAGCGCGGCGTGTGCACCGTGGTGCGCACGATGACGCCGAAGAAGCCGAACTCAGCCTTGCGCAAGATCGCCAGGGTGCGCCTGACCAACGGGATTGAGGTAACCGCCTACATCCCGGGCGAAGGGCATACCCTGCAGGAGCACTCCATGGTGTTGGTGCGCGGCGGCCGCGTGAAGGACCTGCCCGGCGTGCGGTATCACATCGTGCGCGGGGCGCTGGACGCCACCGGCGTGGAAGGCCGCAAGAAGGGGCGCTCCAAGTACGGCGCGAAGCGGCCCAAGGCCAAGTCGGCGTAGGAGTTGCCGAGTCCTTCTGTTCGCTCCACGAGCGCCAGGATTCGGGAACGTGAAGTCTAGTTGGAGGGTTTGGAAGAATGCCTAGAAGGTATCGTCCGGCGCGACGGCCTGCGGAGCCCGATCCGCGGTACAACAGCGAAATGATTGGGCGTTTTGTCAACCATGTGATGCGGCGCGGGAAGAAGAGCACGGCCCTGCGCATCGTTTACGATAGTTTCAACCTCATTGAGGAGCGGATGCACACCAACCCTCTGGAGGTTTTTGAGAAGGCGCTGAACAACGCGATGCCGGTGCTGTACGTGAAACCGCGACGGGTTGGTGGGGCCACCTATCAGGTGCCGGTGGAGATTCCGGAGTACCTGCGGCCGTCGCTGGCGATGCGCTGGCTTCTGGAGTCCGCGCGGAAGCGGTCGGGCCACTCTATGGCCGAGAAGTTGGCCGCTGAAATCATGGACGCCTACAAGGGTGAGGGCGCAACCATCAAGAAGAAAGAAGACACCCATAAGATGGCCGAGTCCAACCGTGCCTTCGCGCACTACCGCTGGTAGGAGGGGAGACTCGGCCACCCATCGGGCGGGGCCCAGGTGGTGGTGATATGCCCAGGGACGTGCCTTTAGCGCAGATTCGGAATATCGGGATCATCGCCCACATTGACGCTGGGAAGACCACGACCACCGAGCGCATCCTGTTCTACACGGGGCGCACGCACCGAATGGGCAATGTGGACGAGGGCACGACCGTTACAGACTGGATGCAGCAGGAGCGGGAACGCGGTATCACCATCCAGTCGGCAGCCGTAACCTGTTACTGGCTGAATCATCAGATTAACATCATTGATACGCCTGGACACATTGATTTCACCGCGGAGGTGCAACGGAGCCTTCGCGTGCTGGATGGCGGCGTCGTCGTGTTTGACGCCGTGAGCGGGGTGGAACCGCAGTCCGAAACCGTCTGGCGACAGGCGGACCGGTACCA
Organism: Chloroflexota bacterium; assembly: GCA_014360805.1. Classification (NCBI taxonomy): domain Bacteria; kingdom Bacillati; phylum Chloroflexota; species Chloroflexota bacterium. Next base: position 1,845 of record JACIWU010000089.1, on the reverse strand, counting down.
TGTGCCCCGTATCTGTTTTGTTAACAAGATGGACCGAGTCGGTGCCGATTTCTGGCACACGATTGAGATGATCCGAGATCGTCTGTCCGCGAACCCGGTGGCGGTGCAGATTCCCATTGGAGCGTCGGAGACCTTCGCCGGCGTGGTGGACCTGGTGGAGAACCAGGCCATCATCTACGAGGATGACCTGGGGACGGTGGCCGCCCGACGCCAGATTCCCGATGACCTGGTGGAACAGGCCGCGCACTATCGGGAAGTTCTTCTGGAGCAGGCGGCGGAACACGACGATCATCTCATGGTCAAATACCTGGAAGGAGAGGCGATCAGCCCTGAAGAAATCCGCGCGGCGCTTCGCCAGGCGACCGTGAAGGGCGCGCTGGTGCCCGTGCTGTGCGGGGCGGCGCTGCGGAACAAGGGCGTGCAGCCGCTCTTGGACGCCATCGTGTGGTATCTGCCATCGCCGGCGGACATCCCGCCTGTTGCGGGCGTGGATCCCCGCTCGGGCGAGACGGTTTGGCGTGAGGCGGACGAACAGGAGCCGCTGGCGGCCCTGGCATTCAAGATCGCGACCGATCCCTATGTGGGGCGGCTGGCATACGTGCGAATCTACTCGGGCAGGATGACGGTGGGCGCCCAGGTGCGCAACGCAAGCCGCAATGTCAAGGAGCGGGTCGGGCGCGTCCTGCGGATGTACGCCAACCGCCGCGAGGACATGCAGGAAGCCTACGCGGGCGACATCATCGGGGTTCTCGGCCTGAAGGAGACGTACACCGGCGACACGCTGTGCGCCTTCCATGCGCCGCTGCTCCTGGAGAAGATCAAGTTCCCCGAGCCGGTGATCTCGGTTGCGATTGAGCCGAAGACCAAGGCCGACGAGGAGAAACTGGGGGCTGCGCTGCAGGCCCTGGCCGATGAGGACCCCACCTTCAGCGTCAAGGTGGATGAGAACACGGGCCAGACGCTGATTTCGGGGATGGGCGAACTGCACCTGGAGGTGCTGGTGGACCGTCTGGTGCGCGAGTTCCATGTGGGGGCAAAGGTGGGCCGCCCACAGGTCGCCTACCGCGAGACGATCACCGTGCCGGTGCGGTCGGAAGGCAAGTTCGTTCGCCAGATGGGGACCAAGAGCCAGTACGGGCACGTGTGGCTGGAGATTGAGCCGGCCGGCCGGGGACAGGGCGTGATCTTTGACAGCAAGATCAAGTTTGGCGCCATCCCGAAGGAGTTCATTCCGGCGGTGGAGCGCGGCGTGATGGACGCGGCGAGCAGCGGCGTGCTGGCGGGGTATCCGCTGGTGGACGTCAAGTTCACCCTGGTGGACGGCTCGTATGATCCGGACGTATCCACCGAGTTGGCCTTCCAGGTTGCGGCATCCATGGCCGTGCGCGATGGGGTGGAGAAGGCTGGCCCCATCCTGCTGGAGCCGGTGATGAAGGTGGAGGTCGTAACGCCCGAGGAGTTCATGGGCGATGTGATCGGCAACCTGAATCAGCGGAAGGCGCAGATTGAAGGGATAGAGCGCCGTGGCGATTTGCAGGCGATTCGGGCCTTCGTGCCGCTCTCGGAGATGTTCGGGTATGCGACCGAATTGCGCTCCATGACGCAGGGGCGCGGCGTCTTTACAATGGAATTTGACCACTATGCAGAAGTATCCAAAGAGACAGCCGACAGGATACTGGTGAGATAATCACAAGTCGTAAAGTGAAGAAAGGAGTCCAAAATGGCCAAGAAGGTATTTGAGCGGAAGAAGCCCCACGTGAACGTGGGGACCATCGGGCACATTGACCACGGGAAGACGACCCTGACTGCGGCGATCACGAAGGTGCTGTCGCTGAAGGGTTGGGC
>JACIWU010000088.1 GCA_014360805.1 Chloroflexota bacterium | reverse complement strand
GAATAACGCCAATCCACGCGAATGGGGAACGGAGCGCAGCACTTTTTGGGTCTATTCTCCATTCGTGTGCATTCATGTTATTCGTGGATGGCGTCCGGCGGCTATGGAAAGCCGCCCTACGCGCATGACCTCACCTAACCCTTCCCGCAGGTTTTGACGAAAGACGCGATTTCTGGTAGACTTGCCATGGAGCCGCAGGAGGGCACGGTTCCTTGGCGAAGCCCCGCACCACGCGGCCAGCCCATCGCTGCGACGAAGGAGTCCAGAGTGGTTTCCATGTGTTACTGCCACAGACCAGTGAACCGAGGCCGAGAGTCCGCCCCCTCGGTTTTGTTTTGCCACCCCGTGCGCGTTGCAGGCAACTCAATCTCAAGGAGGGTGTAGTAGATGAACCGCTCTACAGATCCGAACGTGGCCAGCAGACTGGAAGCATTGCGGCCACACTTCCACAAATGGGAAGTCATCAAGGACATGATAGACCAGTTGGTGGACCTGATGCTGAACTTCAGGCAGAGCGGCCACCCGGGCGGATCGCGCTCCAAGGTGTACCCCATGGTGGTCACAGCCCTCAGCGGCGTGATGCGGTGGGATATCCGCCATCCCGAAAAGCGCTTCGCCGACCGCTTTGTCCTCGTGGGCGGGCACGTGAACCCGATGGTGTATGCCACGCTGGCCGTGCTCAACGAGGCCATGCGGGTCAAGTACAAGCAGACGGGCGACCCCCGATACCTCATCGCCAATGAGAAGGAGCGCGCGCTCTATTGGGAGGACCTGCTGACCCTGCGTCGCCGCGGCGGCCTGCCCGGACACGCCGAGATGGCCGGCAAGACCCTGTTCTTCAAATTCAACACGGGGCCATCGGGCCACGGCTCGCCGGCCGCAGCGGGTCAGGCGCTGGCCCTCAAACTGGCGGGCGCTCCCGAAGTCAAGGTCATCGCCTTTGAGGGCGACGGCGGCCTCACCCCGGGCGCTATCCACGAGACGATGAACTCCGCGTGGGGGCTGGGCCTGCACAACCTGTACTATGTGGTGGACTGGAACGACTTCGGCATTGACGACCACCGCATCAGCGAGGTGGTCTATGGCACGCCCGACGACTGGTTCGGCTCGCACGGATGGCGCACCTTCGGCGCGCTGAACGGCGAGGACTGGGAAGAGATCACCCACGCCATGCTCCAGATGTTCTACGGCGACAACCCCGACGGCGTCCCGTCCTGCACGTGGATCAAGACGCGCAAAGGGCGCGGCTACGGCAAGTACGACAACGTCTCCCACGGCGCGCCGCATTCGCCGATGGACTGCGAGGCGTTTTGGGAGTGCAAGATGCCTTTCGCCGAGAAGTACGGCGTGGAGTTTGAGGGGTTCGGCCAGCCCGCGCCGCCAACCTACGAGGAGCAGCGCGCCCAGACGGCCAAGAACATGCAGGTCGTCCTCTCGGTGCTGCACCGCGACCAGGCGCTTATAGATTACATCGCCGACACCCTGGCAGACCTGGGCGACTCCGTGCCGGAGATGGTGCCCAACTTCCGCTTGTTCAGGAAGACGAAGGCCAATCCGTGGAAGGATGAGCGCCTGTACGACTACGAAAACTACCCGCCGCAGATGTACGTGGCGCCCGGCACCAAGATTCCCAACCGCGCCGCGCTGGGAGCCTGGGGCGCGTGGGTCAACGCCTTCGGCTACGAGCATTACGGCCGGCCGCTGTTCATCGCCATGTCGGCAGACCTGGCCGAATCCACCAACATCGCCGGGTTCGCCAAGAAGTGGGGCGACTTCCCCGGCTGGGGCTGGTACAACCGCAAGACCAACCCCGACGGCGCGCTCCTGCCGCAGGAGATCACCGAATTTGCCAACGCCGGCATCAGCGTGGGCATGGCCACGGTCAACTTCGCCGACGACCCGTGGAACGAATGGGACGGGTTCTGCGCCGCCTCGTCCACCTACGGGTCGTTCGCCTACCTGAAGTATGGCCCCATGCGCCTGTTCAGCCAACTGGCGCAGGACTGCCCGCTGAAGTTGGGCAAGGTCCTGTGGGTGGCGGGCCACTCGGGGCCCGAAACCGCCGAGGACTCTCGCACCCACTTTGGCATCTTCTCGCCGGGCGTGGGCCACTTGTTCCCCAAGGGACACATCATCAACCTGCATCCCTGGGAGTACAACGAGGTGCCGGTGGTGCTGGCGGCGGCGCTCAAGCAGGACGTGCCTATCATCATGCTGCACCTGACTCGCCCGCCCATCCCGATACCCGACCGCGCGGCCCTGGGCATTGAGTCGCACTTCGCCGCGGCCAGGGGCGCCTATCTCATTCGCCCGTACAAAGAGGGGCAGAAGAAGATGGGCACGGTGATCGTGGAGGGAACTAGCAGCACCCTCAACATCGTCAAGATTTTGCCCGAACTGGACAAGGCTGGCCTCAACGTCAAGATCATTGCGGCCATAAGCCCGGAACTGTTCGCCATGCAGCCCAAGTGGTACCGCGACCGCATTCTGCCCGAGGAGGACTGGTGGGACTCCATGGTCATCACCACGTCGGCGCTTCGGCTGGCCAGCGATTGGATCACCAACCGCGTGTCTGAGGAGTACTCCATGGCGGCGGACTGGGACAATCGGTGGCGCACGGGCGGCAGCGTGGACGAGGTGGTGGACGAGGCGCACCTGTCGCCGCCGTGGCTGCTCAAGGGCATAGAGCGGTTCGCCCGCGAACGGGAGCAGCGCCTGGCGCGGATTCGTGCGCTTGTGGAGGCCGCCGGATAACGGTCGGCCGCAGGGGACGACGTGTTCGCAGAGCGCCGCGTGCCCCCACGTGGCGCTCTGAATTTGTACAGAGGCGCGCTCTTTGCTACAATGGCGCGACCAAAAGAGGCAGAGACGCAACATGAAACGACTGTGGACACCCTGGCGAATGAAATACCTGGAGAGCAAGCGGCCCGAAGGCTGCGTGTTCTGCCAGAAGATCGCCGACAGCGACGACGCCAAAAACCACATCCTTTACCGCGGCAAGCACGCCTGCGTGATGCTCAACCTGTACCCGTACAACTCGGGGCACCTGATGATCATCCCCTATGCCCATGCGGCGCGGCTCTCGGACTTGAGCATGGACGTGCAGACCGAGATGCTGGTCCTGCTGAACAAGTCGCTGGAGGTGCTCCAGCGGGCCGTTTCACCCGAGGGGTTCAACATCGGCGTGAACCTGGGGCGGGCGGCCGGCGCGGGGATTGACGAGCACATCCACGTGCACGCCGTGCCGCGCTGGACCGGCGACACCAACTTCATGGCCATCTTCGCGGAGACCCGCGTGGTGCCCGAGTGGCTGGACGACACCTACCGCAAACTGAAGCCGATCTTTGACGAGGTCATGCGCGAGACCTAGTGTGTGGACTTCCCCCCCGAGGCCGAACCTCGGCGGCGTGTTGGGTTGTGGGTAGAGGTGAAACGGTTGCGAGAATCCCTGCGGCGACGTATTCTCCACCTTCGCATGGCTTGGCGAAGGCGGGTCTACCAATTCCGGGCGCGGCGAGAACGCTGGCTTCGCCGGGCACGGTATCTCCGTTCCCGCCTCCCCTGGCGGCAGAGTCGCGAGACCATCCACGAGCAGAACATCTGGAACCTCTACATGGACGTGGCGTGGTGGGGGATTGCCAACGGCGTCTGGCTCACCTACCTGAGCGTCTTCGCCGTGCGGCTGGGCGCGTCCACCCAATGGCTGGGCGTGCTGGCCGCCCTGCCCGCCCTGGTCAACATGATTTGGGCCATCCCTTCGGCCCGCATCGTGGAGCGCGCGCCGCGCCGCTTGCCGCTGGTGCTGCGCGTTGGGTTCCTGCAGCGCCTGGCTTGGCTGGGAGTGGCGCTGGTGCCCTTCCTGTTCACGGAACAGGCGGGCGTATTCGCCATCGTGTTCATCGCCGGTCTGACCACCATCCCGGCGGCCACGTCCACGATCGCCTTCACCAACGTCATGGCCGACCTCATCCCGCCGCAGGATCGCGCTCGGGTTGTCAGCATCCGCAGCGTCTTGCTCTCGGCGACGACGACGCTGACCGTCCTCGGCTGCGGCCCGATTCTGGACGCGCTCCCATTTCCCGTCTCGTATCAGGTGGTGTTCGGCTTCTCGTTTCTGGCGGCCATGATGAGCCTGCGCTACGTGGCCCGGCTCCATGTCCCCGAAGAGGTGTCCGTAGCCCATCGCGAGCGCCCCAAAGCGTGGAGCACAACCAGCATCCGCAACGCCATCCGCGAGGTTACCGCGGCCAAGCCCTTCGTGAACTACGTCGTCAGTTCGCTGATCTTCCACTGGGGCATTTATTTCCCTACGGCACTGTATTCTATCTACCGGGTTCGCAACCTGGGCGCGACGGATACGTGGATCGGCCTGCTAACCATGGTGGACTCGGTCTTGACGATTGTGTTCTACATCGTCTGGGGACGGCTGGCGACGCAATGGGGGAACCGCAGGGTGCTCATCATCGGCGCATTCGGGATGATCGCGTTTCCGGCGCTCACGGGCTTGGCCACATCCCTGCCCATGCTCTTGCTTCCGGCCATCATCGCCGGCATCTTCACGCCAGCCTTCAACCTGGCTTCCTTCAACGAGTTGCTAGCCGTGTCGCCCGAGGCGCACAGGCCGCGCTTCATCGCCATCTACACGTCGGCGGTCAACGCAGCGGCCTTTGTCGCCCCGCTGGCGGGGTCTTACATGGCGGCGGCGACCGACATCCGCCTGGCGCTGTACCTGGGCGGCGCGTTCCGATTCCTCGGCGGGCTGGCTTTCGTCCTGATGCTCGGCACGGGGATGCGCCACGGCAAGATTTCGCGCTGATTCCCCCGAATGCGCGAGGGGTAACCGCGAATCGCGCGAATCCACGCGAAGGCAACAGACCCCAGCGGTAACCGCGAATAACACAAATCCACGCGAAGGCGGGATAGACCCAGGGGTAACCGCGAATCGCGCGAATCCACGCGAAGGCAACAGACCCCAAGGGTCTCCAAAACCCTTGGGGTCTCTGATACCACAGGATTTATGTCAATGTATACTTGACGAATGGCGGCAAATCGGGTATAATACATTATGTACGGTTGGTGCCTCGGAAAACGTGGATTGGAACCCTTCGTGTTTCGGCCTTAGTGGACAAGGAGGCGATCATGAAACGCACCCGGATTCTCCTCGTAGCCCTGCTTGTTGCCGTCCTGCTCCTGTTGGCCGTGGGGCCCATGACGGCCAGCGCCGCCGGCCCGTGCGGCCCCGTTTACCCGTGCGCGGTCAGGTATCACGTCGTCTGCCCGGGCGAGACGCTCACCCGCATCGCGTGGCGCTACGGCACCACCGTGGGGGCCATCGCCGCTGCCAACGGCATCTGGAACCCCAACCGCATCTACGCGGGCCAGGTGCTGCGCATCCCGTGCCCGTGCACCTGCTGGACGCCGAGACCCGCCTGCCACGTCGTGCGCTGGGGCGAGACGCTGTTCGGCATTGCGCGCATGTACGGGACATCGGTCTGGGCCATCGCCAGGGCCAACGGCATCTGGGACATCAACTACATTCGCGCCGGGCAGTGCCTCGTGATCCCGTAGGGAAGCGGGCTTCACCGCGGGGGCCGCAGAGGAGAAAGGCATTCGCCGACTTCCTCGGCAGCCTCTATGCGCTCTGCGGCGAGTCGGCGGCCGTCTAGGCGAACCCTCGCATGAAAAACGGGGAGTCCGTCGGACTCCCCGTGGTTGGCATTGCCACAGACTCGGCGCTATTCCAGCGACACCGGCCTGGATAGAAGCGCCGCCAGCAATGTGACCGAGTTCTGGACGTCGCCCTCGTCCACCATCTCGGAGGGCGAATGCACGTAGCGCGTCGGGATGGACAGGACGCCGGCGGGGATGCCTTCCTTGGTCGTCTGCATGGCCATCGCGTCGGTGGAGCCGAACTCCAGCACTTCCAGTTGATAGGGCGCGCCAACTTCCTCGGCGGTCCGAATCATCCAGTTCTTCAGCCCCTGGTGCACGATCATGCCGCGGTCCATGACCTTGATGGCGGGGCCTTTTCCCAGCCCCACGGCCATGGGGTGGCTTTCGGGGGTGTCGCCGGTGGTCGTAACGTCCACGGCGATGGCGTAGTCCGGCTCCACGCCGAAGGCCGCCACGGTTGCGCCGCGCACGCCTACCTCCTCCTGCGCCGTGAACACGAAGTACGTGTCATACGCGGGCTTGGGCATGGTGCGCAGGGCCTCAACGAGGACGGCGCAGCCGATGCGGTCGTCAAACGCCTTGGCGATCCAACGGCCGTGCTGCGCCACGAAGGGCTGCCAAAACGTGGCCGCGTCGCCCACCTTGACGGGGCACGACTCCTTGTCTTTCGCGCCGACATCAATGAACATCTTGTCCATGTCGGGAATCTTGGTGCGGTCTTCCAGTTTCTCCAGCCCAATGCCGCCGGTGATTCCGCTGGCGAACACGACCCGCGCGCCCGGCAGGCCCAGAGGCCGCACCCCGCCGATGCGGGTGAATCGGGCGAACCCGTCCTTGTCAATGTGCGTTACCATGACGCCGATCTCGTCCATGTGGGCGGCCACCAGCGCCCGATGGCGGCTATCGCGCCCCTTCTTCAGCACGAACAGGTTGCCCATGCCGTCGGTGCGCACCTCGTCGGCGACGCCTTGGACCTCGGCGGTAATGAGCGCCCGCACCTGCCCCTCAAAACCGGAAGGGCCGTAGGCTTCCGTCAGTTTCTTCACGAGTTCTTTCACAGATTTGCCTCCTTGGGCCGCCTAAGATTCGGGGCGAATGATGTCCAGAGTCAACGTGCGCAGCGTTTCGCGCACCAGGTTCACCGTGTGCTCAAAGTCCTGCAGGTAGAGCAGCGCCACCGGCGAATGGATATAGCGGCACGGGACGGCGATGGTGAGCGAGGGAATGCCCTCGCGGGTGAGGTGAATCGCCCCCGCGTCGGTCCCTCCGATGCCGGGCTGCTTGAATTGGTACGGGATGCCGCGCTTCTCGGCCACGGAGATGGCGTGGCGGAGCATGCCGGGATGCGCAATGAAGGAGCGGTCCATCACCGTGAGCACGGGGCCTCCGCCCAGTCGGCTGGTCGGGCTGACATCCTTCTTCTTGGGCACGTCGTCGGCGATGGTGCCTTCCAGCGCGATGGCGCAGTCGGGTTCCACGCTGTAGGCGGCAACGCGCGCGCCGCGAAGCCCGACTTCCTCCTGCACGGTGAACACGGCGTACAGGTCAAACGGGTAGTCCGCCTTCAGGATTTCTACCAGGACGGCGCAGCCGGCGCGGTCGTCAAAGGCCTTGCCCTTGGCGAAAGGCCCCAGTTCCTCGTAGGCCGTGTCAAACGTGGCGTAGTCGCCCACGTGGGTGAGGCCTTCGGCCGCCGACTGGCTGGTAACGCCGATGTCAATCGCCATCTGTTCGTACTTCAAGACCTGATTCATCTCCTCGGCCTTGAGTTTGTGGATGGGTTTGACACCGATGACGCCGGGCACCTTGTTGTCACCGACGAGCACTTTCTTCGCCAGGAGCAGGCGCGGGTCAATGCCGCCCGAAGGCTGAAACCGCAACAGCCCGTTCTTGGCGATCTCGGTGATCATCAGCCCGACCTCGTCCATGTGGGCGGCCAGCATCACCTTGCGGGGCACGGGCGTGGCAGCCGACACGCGCGCCTTCCGCACGACGATGAGGTTCCCCAGCGCATCCACGCGGTGCTCGTCTATGTACTCGCGGACATGTCGGAACAGGATAGAACGGATTTCGCCCTCGCGTCCCGAAACGCCGCGGGCCTCAGACAGTTCTTTCAGAAGCGTCACATCTCCCTCCACTTCGGCCTGCGCTATCCGTCAGCGTCCAGGCGTGGCGTCAGTTGCTCCATGGTGGATTCGTCAAGGCCGGCGATGAAGGCCGCCAGCAGCCTGCCCGCGCGCTCAATGTCCGCGACGCACACCGTCTCCACGGGCGTGTGCATGTAGCGCAGGGGCACGCCGATGACGCCGGTGGGAACGCCCTCGCGGGACACCTGCATGGCCCAGGCGTCGGTTCCGGACCCTCGCGGCAGGGGTTCCACCTGGTACGGAATCTCCAGTTTCTTGGCGGTCTCCACCAGCATCTCGTAGATTTTCGGGTGGACGTTCGGCCCGAAACCGATGGCCGGCCCCCCGCCCATCTGGAACGTGTCTCCGTCGCCGGAATCTCCCATGGCGCCGAAGGTAACGTCAATGGCGATGCCGATGTCGGGGCGGATGCCGTAGGTGGTGGTGATGGCGCCGAGGAAGGTAACCTCTTCCTGGCATGTGGCCACGCCGTACACGTCCCAGTTGTGCTTCCAGCGTTCGGCGAGATTGGAGAGGCACTCGCCCACAACCACCACGCCCACTCGGTCGTCAAAGGATTTGCCCGCGACCCAGTCCTTCTGCAGCGGGATGAAGGGGCGGCGGAACGTAACCAGGTCGCCCACCCGCACCCACTGTTCCACCTGGTCGGGCGGCAACGCCACGTCCACGAGGAGTTGGTGCAGCGGGATGACCTTGTCGCGCTCCTCGGCGGCCAGCACGTGAGGCGGGCGCGCGCCGATGATCCCCGGCAGTTCCCTGCGCCCGTGCACGATGACCTCCTGGCCGGGCAGGATACGCGGGTCTAGGCCACCCACCTGGGCCACGTGCAGGAATCCGTCCTCTATCTTGCTGACCATCAGGGCGACTTCGTCCATGTGGCCGGCCAGCATGATGCGGCGACGCGGCTCCTGGCCCTCGCCCCTGCGCAGGGCGATGACGCTCCCCATCTTGTGCATCTGGACTTCGTGAGCGTAGCGCCGGAATTCCTCGGCCACCAACTCGCGGATGGCACGCTCGTAGCCCGAAGGCCCGGCGGCCTCCGACAAACGCTGAAGAAACGCTTTGCAATCCACGATTCTATCCTCAACCTTCTGCGGCTCTTGCGGCCGCGTGGGGCTGCGCTGGCGCGCGCCAGGCCATTATACCCCGAAGTGCATCTATGTCAAAACAAATTTGCAGGCGTTCGGGCACGCTGTCTCAACTCTCACGACGGCCGACGGCGCGGGCGGGGTGTGCAGGAATCGCCTTCGCGCCCAAAGGCTCAACGCGCCCAGCAGGTACAACAGAAGGATGAACCCCACCAAGATTAGCAGCAGCGTTCGCCTGAATCGTTCGCGGTCGTCCATATCCAGCGCAGTCGGCTCATAGGGTCGTTGGCGTCGCATCGGGTGGCGCGGTCGGCGCCGGCGTGAGTAGCCCCGTCGCGGGCGTCTCCGTAGGCCCCTCCGTGGGCGTGGGTTCGGGGGTGGGCGAGGGGCTGAGCGTCGGCGTGGCCGTGGGCGTGGGCGACAGCGTGAGCGTGGGGGTGGGCGTGGCCGATGGCTCTGGCGTGGGCGTGGCCGACGCGGTGGGGCTGGCCGACGGCGATGCGCTGGGCGTGGGAACGGTGGGCGTCGGCGACGCCGTTACGGTGGGGCTGACGGCTGCGGTGCTCGTCGGCGTGGCCGTCGGCCGAACGGGTCCCGGCGAGGAGAACTGGAGCGCCAGGAACCCCAGGCAGTAGCAGGGCAGCGTCAACAGGATGAGCGCGACGAGGAACAGGTACACGCTCTTCTGCTGCTCCGACAGTCTGGCCCACCAGTCCCGAATGCTCACACGCGCTGCTCGCTCTCGCCGGAATGGGCGGCGCACGGGGGATCGTTCCCCCGCCCCGATGCGCTCCGCCGCAGATGTTATACCACCGATTGCCTTGCAGGTCAATGGGGCCTGGGCGAGGCGCGGTGCTGGGCGTGGGGACTGCCGGGCGGGGACGGAGAGCCATCCACGAATCACACGAATGCACACGAATGGGGAAGAGAATAGACCCCCAGATGCGTAGGGCAGGTATGGAAACCTGCCCTACGCTCGCTGTCCACGAATAACACGAATCTACACGAGTGGAGAATGGACTTCCCAAAGTGCCGCGCTCCGTTCCTCATTCGCGCGGATTGGCGTTATTCGCGGTTACAGTGCCTGGTCATGCCCGCCGCAGAACGGAAAAGCGCCGGCGGACTTCGCGGCGCGGGGTTGTGGGCGCTGGCCCGACCGGCGCTACAGGAACACCGAAATCGCCACCAGGCCGATCATGGTGATGGCCGCCGCGAACTTGAGCGCCACCCCGCCGACGGTGCCCAACAGCGCCCCCAGGCCGGCCTTGAACGCCTCGCCGCCCTTCTTCCCGCCGATGAGTTCCCCGGCCACCGCCCCGACGACAGGCCCGATGAGGATGCCCGCGGGCGGGAACACGAAAAGCCCCACCAGCCCCCCGACCAGCGCCCCCACCACGCCCTTCCACGACGCGCCGGCGCGCCGCGCCCCATAAGCCTGCGCCAGGTACACCAGGCCCTCCGCCACCAGCGCGATGACCACCACCGCGCCCAGGAGAATCCCATCCGCCCAGGTCAGCCCGTCGGCCGCCGCAAGGAGCACCGCGCCCGCGACGATGAGGACGCTGTCGGGAAAGTTGGGGATGATGGCGCCGATGAGTCCGACGAACATAAGCACACATGCGAGAACGGTCAGCGCTGTCGCCATACGTTTCTCCTTTCAGAGCACAACCCCGCAGAGCGGCTCATCCGCCCTGGGATTCCAGCACACGGATAGTCTTCCATCGCCCGCGGCGAAACATCCAGTACATGAGGGCAGCCCGCCCGCCCCAGTCCACCGCCGTGCCAAGCCAGACCCCCGCAAGCCCCCAGCCGAAGACGATGGTGAACAGGTACACCGTGATGATGCGGAAGCAGATGGTGCCGATAAACGTAACGTACATGGGGCTGCGGGTGTCGCCCGCGCCGCGCAGCGACCCGCCCAGCACCATCTGTACGGCCATGGACGCCTGCTCCAGCGCGGCCAGGCGCACGGCCATCCCCGCCAAATCCACCACCGCGGGCGTGGCCCCGAAAATGGCCGCGAGAGAGCGCCCGAACACGGCGAACACCAGCGCGATGATGTTCATCACGATGAGCGCGTACCTCAGCGACGCGCGGATGCTCTTCTCGGCCATGTCGAGCCGGCCCGCGCCCAGCGACTGGCCCACCAGGGTCGTGGCGGCGACGGACAGGCCGAACCCAGGCATGAACGACAGCGACTCCACGGTAACGGCGATTTCGTGGGCCGCGATGGATTCGGTGCCGAGCGACGACACGATGCGCGTGAAGGCGATGGAGCCGGCGCGGAGGACGAGGTTCTCGCCCGCCGACGGGAGCGCCAGACGGAGCATCTCCCCGACGATGGCCCTGTTCCACTGGAGGACGCGACCAGGCTCCACACGCACCAGGCGGCGGCCCGTAAACACGATCCACATGGCCAGCCCCCCGCCCACCACCCGCGCGGACGCGGTGGCTATCGCCGCTCCCCGCACGCCCAGGGCGGGCAGCGGCCCCGCGCCAAAGATGAGGCCGTAGGCGGCGGCCACGTTCCATGCGTTCATCGCCGCCGTTACGTACATGGGCGTCTTCGTGTCGCCCGCGGCCCGCATGATGCCGTTGAGCACCGAGAGCGGAAATCCGAAGAAGGACGACAGCAGGATAATGCGCATGTATAGACTGCCCAGGCGCACCACCTCGGGCTCTACGCCCATAAGCCGTAGGATGGCCTCGGCGTTGGGCCACATGAGGAAGGTAACCGCCGCGGCGGCCAGAATGGCCAGCGCGATGCCCTGCCCCGCGATGCGCTTCGCCAGGTCGTACTTCTTCGCCCCCCAGGCCCGCGCAACCATGGCGACGGTGCTCGTCGTCAGCGCCGAGAAGATGGACTCGGCGATGAACACGAACATCCCGCCCAGGCTCACCGCCGCAAGGCTCGCCGGATGGTGCAGCCAGCCAATGAGAAACGTGTCGGCGAACCAAACGGCGGTGTACAGCAGGTTCTCCACCACGGCAGGGCCGGAGAGTTTCACGATGTTGCGCGTGAGGTTCTCGTCGGTGAGAATCAGCCCCTGGTCTTTGGGCGCAGAGGACTTGCTCAACGTGCCGCTCCCCATGCGGTGCGATTGAAGCCATTATACCCGCACGCTCCGTCCCAACAAAATGCCCCGCGACGAGGCGGAGTCTGATCCATTCGCGAGGATTCGTGTTATTCGCGGTTCCAACCCCGCGCCCGTCACGGCGGGGGCAAAACCCCGAGCAATCCCTTCCAAGACCCTTGGGGTCTGTTCTACATTCGCGAGGATTCGTGTTATTCGCGGTTCCAACCCCGCGCCCGTTTGATTTTTGGCCCGACTTCGTATAAGATGAGGGCGCTGTCCGAGTCGCTCGGATGGCGCCCATTCTGCGTTTATCGTTCAAGGAGGCTCCCGAACATGCAGGTACTGCTGCTCAAGGATGTTCCCAACCTCGGCAAGGCTGGCACGGTCAAGAGCGTGGCCGACGGTTACGCACGGAACTACCTGTTCCCCCAGAAGTTGGCCGTGCCGGCGACCCCCGAAGCCTTGAAGCAGGCCGAAGCCATCCGCAAAGCCGCCCTCCGCAGGCAGCAGCGGATGGAAGAAGAGGCGGAGGCGTTGGCCAAGGAACTGGAGGCCATCAGCCTTACGTTCAAGGCCAAGGCGGGCGAGTCGG